>JAICWB010000104.1 GCA_025935035.1 Terriglobales bacterium | reverse complement strand
CGTCGCGGCGGAAGTAGTGAATGACAAAGGTGAGCCGGTCAAGCTCGGCAAGGGCTTCCTCGTACTCAGCAAGCCTTGGCCTTCTATGCTGCGCACAATTTACGGCGACCCAGAACGATTTAAGCAGGGCTACTGGTCGCGCTATCCCGGAAAATATTTCACCGGCGACGCTGCAACCATCGACGAAGACGGTTACATATGGTGCCTCGGCCGCGTAGACGACGTGCTCAACGTCGCCGGGCATCGCCTCAGTACGATGGAAGTGGAGTCATCGCTGGTCCGTCACAAAACAGTTGCAGAAGCGGCCGTAGTGGGCGCACCGCATGAACTCAAAGGCGAAGCTATCCATTGTTTTGTCACGCTCAAACAGGAATACCAAGGCACAGACGCGCTTACAGACGAACTCCGCCAATGGGTGGCGACTGAGATCGGTGCACTCGCACGCCCGGAGAAGATTCACTACGTCGCGGGATTACCGAAAACTCGAAGCGGCAAGATCATGCGGCGCCTGCTGCGTGAGATCGTCACGACAAAGCAAGTGAGCGGCGACACATCAACGCTCGAAGATTACAGCGTGATCCTCAAACTCAGCCAGCAAGGTAAGGAAGAGGAAGAAATACTGGGCGAGAAGAAGTAGTTATGCTGCACTGGCACGCGGTTTGATCTTTTTTATCTGCTTCTTCAAGCTCTTTCCCGCTTGATGCAGTTCATAGCTCGCCTGCAAGTTCATCCAGAACTGTGGGGTAGTGCCAAAATATTGGGACAGCAACAAAGCCATGTCAGCGCTGATACCGGTCTTCCGTAGCACAACATCACTAACGCGTTGTGCATTCACTCCAAGAGCCTTCGCTAGGGCATAACCAGAAAGCTTCATTGGTTTCAGGAACTCTTCTTTCAATATTTCGCCGGGATGGACGGACCAACTTGGTTCTTTTCTTCGCTCAAACATGATTTCTCCTAATCGTGATAGTCGACGATCTCGAGGTTGTAGGCGTGACCGTCCTTCCATTCGAAACATATCCGGTACTGGTCATTGATCCAGATTGCATGCTGCCCGAGCCGATCCGCATGCAATGCATGCAGTTTGTTGTTGGGTGGGACCCTCAAGTCCGTCAGGCTCATCGCTCCTTCCAACATCAACAGCTTACGCTTTGCCACTGATCGAAGATTTGCAGGCGGATTTTTCTTGCTTTTTCCCGTCTCCCAGAAAGTGCGGATTTCTTCGTCGGCGAAGGTTTTTATCACTTGTTCCGAATATGGCAGTCTTATTTTAATCATGTCAAGCCTTATTAAGGTGTTACATGATTATTCTCTGGTTAACTTGCCAGAATCGATTACGATAGAATGTCGCTTTGAATCCGGAATCTACCTAGCATCATCCAAACTATTCTATGCCCACCAAAATCTCCGCCTACGCTGCCCAATCCGCTAAATCGCCTGTCGCTCCTTTTTCCATCGAACGTCGCGAACCCGGCCCAAATGATGTCCAGCTAGACATCCTATTCTGCGGCGTCTGCCATTCTGACTTGCACACCGCGCGCAACGAATGGCAAAACACCACATATCCAGTCGTTCCCGGACACGAGATCGTCGGCCGCGTAACCAAGGTCGGCAAAGATGTGGCCAAGTTCAAAGTCGGCGACCTCGCCGGCGTCGGCTGTCTCGTCGATTCGTGCGGCACCTGCGCAAGCTGCAAAGAAGGCCTGCAGCAGTATTGTGAAGTCGAGTTCATCGGCACCTACAACTCACCGGACAAACATCTCGGTGGTATGACCTTCGGCGGATATTCAAAGCAGATCGTTGTTCGCCAAGAGTTCGTGCTACGAATTCCCGCGAATCTGGATCCAGCCGGAGTCGCACCCTTGCTCTGCGCCGGCATCACTACCTATTCGCCGCTACGCCATTGGAAAGTCGGCAAGGGCATGAAGGTGGGCATCGTTGGCCTGGGCGGCCTTGGACATATGGGCGTAAAACTCGCTCACGCGTTCGGCGCGCACGTTGCGCTTTTCACTACTTCGCCGAACAAGAAAGAAGACGCGCTTCGTCTCGGAGCGAACGAGATCATCCTCTCCAAAGATCAAGCCCAGATGGACAAGCACATCAACTCGTTCGACTTCATCCTTGACACCGTCTCCGCTCCGCACAATCCCAACGCTTATCTCAACTTGCTCAAGCGCGACGCGACCATGTGCCTGGTGGGCGCGCCTGAAGTCGATCTGCCGGTCACGCCCTTCTCGCTCGTGTTCAAGCGCAGGAGTTTTGCTGCTTCGCTCATCGGCGGCATCCCAGAGACGCAAGAGATGCTCGACTTCTGCGGCAAGCACAATATTGTGAGTGATATCGAAATGATCCCGATACAGAAGATCAATGAGGCCTACGAGCGCATGCTGAAGAGCGATGTGAAATATCGTTTCGTGATCGACATGGCGTCTCTCAAATAAATATTCCAAGAATGTGAATGCCCACTTGTAGCCAAATCTATCCGCTACGAGTGGGCCTTTCAATTTTGGCAATTACAACTTTTGGCAATTACAAGCGTTTTAGATTCCCGTGTACCACGCATATCCGTACTGGCAGGCGATCGAACCACATCCATTGCCTAGCTTCTTCAGCCCTGCTTCATCCAGCACGGTCAGCTTGTTGATGAACTTCAAGTTCTTGTAACCGATCTGCCGCGGCAGGCGCATGCGTACCGGGCCTCCGTGCGGCACCGGCAGATCGCTGCCGTTCATCCCATAGCAAAGAAATGTCTGCGGATGCAGGGCATCATCCATGTCGATGCTGTCCCAGGAATCGGGTTCCATGGAGTTGTAATACACGTACTTTGCCTCCGGTTTGGCGCCTACCGCGTCAAGAATCGCGTGCAGCGGCGCACCATGCCACTCCGCAATGTAGGACCAGCCTTCTTCGCAAGCGATCTCGGTGATGTGGCTTCGCTGAGGCAGGCTCTTCAGATCCGCCAGCGTGAAAGATGCCGGCTCATGAACTAAGCCATCGACCGTGACTTTCCAATCGGCAAAATTCGCGGCCTGCAGCTTCTTGAACTCTTCCGTCAGCGGTGCAAGCTCGTTCTGAAAAGGGCGCGGCGATATCTTGTCACGCGAAAACTCGCGCGCCATGGAATGCTTAGTTAGCAGGCGCTGCGCGGCGTAAGTCAGCGTCTCGCCGGGCCCGTACAAGCCGCCGTGGTCGGGAGGCACCAAACCGTACTTCGCCGCCAGCTTCGCCGCTACACCCAGTCCCGCGGCCCCCGCGGTCATCCACAATCCTGACGTGATCAATTTTCGACGCGACAGATTGCTCATACCCGCTCCTTAGTCGCAGTAGCGCGGCCCGTGATCATTGCTGTTGTCCTGCTGCGGAACCCTGCGAGACAGATCATCACGATGTGAACCAGCAGAAACAACAACAGCGCGATGGAATCAAAAAAGTGGATGGTCCGCGCCGATTGATGTCCGCCAAGCAGTTGCACTGACCGTGGAAATGCCGACATGAAACCCAGCGACAGCGCCAGCCCGCTCCATATCTCCAGCGGAAACAGCACGAAGATCACGATCACATATGCGATGCGTTGCAGACCATTGTAAGAAGCGGCCTCTTCGGGTGCTGGCCTCTGCCACCGCAATGGCTTCATGAATGAAGCCCAAAGTCCGCTCAAAGTCAGGTGTCCCTTTTTCGGCAGGATCGAATCTGTCAAATGCCGCGTCCACAGGCCGTACGCCACATACAAAAACCCAATGATCACCGCGAACCAAGCAGCTTCAAAATGCATGGCGCGGCTCCAACCGTTCTGGTCAGGCAACGTGTATCCGTATCCGGTGGGAACCAGTTTCCTGGAAGAAGGGATGGGTATCTTGAACAGCGGCTGGGTGTTCACGTTACCAGTCTCGCCCCAATAAAACCGCGGATGCGAGATCAATATCTCAGTGCCGCTGAGCAGCAGGGCAAAGAAGCACAGCGCAAAGATCCAATGCGCCATGCGGATGAAACCGGTGTGTCGCGGCATCTCAGCTGCCACGATCGGAGCGCGGCGCGTAACCGCATTTTCGACTATCGCTTGCGCGGGGCCCGAAGTAGCCATATCTCGCCGCCTTTGTTCAGGGAGCCTTTTGGGCTATCCTACCACCGGTTGAGAACGACAATACCGCAAATCTGTACCGCTATCTTTATCTCAAAACTCGCATTCCGTCACCAGCCGCAATAGCCGTATCAACGTCTTTTGCTCACTAGAAGACATCCGCGCCTTTACCGCTTGATCGGCAGCTCTTCGCGCCTCAATCAAGTGCCGCCGATAACCAATCCCCTTCGGCGTAATGCTCACATTGATCGCTCTACCGGTCTTTGCCTTCCGCTCGGTCACCAAGCCATCCTGCTTCATTGCCTTGATGGCTCGATGCACCACGGTTCTGTCTATGTCCAGACAGTTGGCTATCTGGTTCTGATTAAGTTTCGCACCGTCTCGCAGTGTCGCCAGGATGAAACCACGAGTCGCCGAACACTTCGTCTTGCGCTCCAGCTTCTTCCCTACAGAAAAATACGCTGCCGCGATGTGGGCCACCACAGAATCGTTAAGGATGGCTTGCGGGACTTCGTTTTTAGGCAAGATCGTCATAACACCGTTACGGTCGCGCTTAGGGGCCTTCGCCACTGCGGCTGTTCAACATAGGACGCTGACTTTCTCCCGATAGCGATCACCATTACCACCTCATGCTGACGCCCGGAAAGCCCCAGGTAGCGCAGCAACCTGCGACCGTCAAAACCCTCCATCGGGCAAGTGTTCATTCCCAGCACCTCCGCTGCGATCATCAGGTTCTGACACGCCAAAGATGTGCTCTTGGTCGCCCACTTGAATATTTCTTCGCGAGAACACGGTGGCATTCCCATGGGCCTACAAAGATTGACCAGTCGAAAGAGGGTCTTTTTGATGGCGCCGAAAATACCAAACGGCCCCGGGGCGAACACCAGGCGTCCGATCCTGGCTGTGCGCTCATAATTGCAGACGTGTTCTTCGCTGAAATTGTTCTTGCGCATCCAGCATGCTTGGGCTTGTTGCGTTGCAGATATCGATCCAATGTCCGCCACTACAACCACCAGGGCTGAGGCGCTGTTTGCGGGTGCTTGTCCCAAGCAGAGCTTGGCCACTGCCGCCTTCTCCGCGGGTGATTCCGCCCAGTAGACCCGATAAGGCTGTGTGTTGAAGCTGGAAGGCGCATGTCGCGCAGCATCAAGCACCTTCTCGCGCAGATCAAGAGGTATCACGGTCGCCGCGTCAAAGACTTTTATGGCGCGGCGGTGCGTGATGGCATGCAAAACGGGCTCCATCGCTACCCTCCCAATGTTGCAATTACAACATAAATTATGTTGTCATTGCAACATAAAGCTCCGCAAGAGGAGCCGTAGAGCCAGTGTAGCCAAGAGGAACATCAGCGCTAACGAAAGAAACCGAAGCGATTGGAAGCCCGATCAGAAGTCAGCGGTTAGATTTACTTCAACTCTATCTCGATAACCTCTGAGGGTTTATCTGACAGGTTCTGCAACTTGTGCTCGCGGGCCTCTGCCCACGCGACATCTCCAGCTTTATGGCTCACGATTCTGGAGCTGCCATCAGGCTTTGTGCTGAGTTCGCGAAGGTCAGTGAGATAAACCACTACGCCGGCATGGTGAGAATGCATCGGGGTCACACCGTGTGGCGGATGAATATTCCTGCGCACGATGACGCGTTGGTTATCGATCTCTACGCGTGATTCTTGCCACTTGGTTTTCTGGTTGTGAGCACCGGCCACGTATGCCAACGACATGAGCAGTGCCACGAGAAGGATTTTCATTTTTGTTCACCGGTCCATCAAGGCGCGGATTCCGCGTTTCCCGTGACAACAAAGTCCTTGCCCTTCCTCTCGTAGCCCAAGATCAACGCGGCGGACAAGACTACGATGACAACGATCTCGAAGGCGGCGAGAGCCCACGAGTATCCGAATCTGTCTCTCAGGGCGTATTCGATGGTGTTAGTGGGTGCTGCAAGCAATATGCCGATCTGGTAGGCGAAGCCCGGTATCAGTCCGCGAAGATTATCGGGCGCCATCTCATTCAGGTGGGCGGGAACGATGCCCCAGGCGCCCTGCACGCCAACTTGCATCACGAAGGCTCCCATAGCGAGCACCAGGGCCGTATGACCGAATGCCCACATAGGCATGATGCAGATAGAAACGACCAACGCCGCTCCCATTGCGCGACGGCGCCCCCAATGCTCAGACAGATGGCCGAATAAGATACCGCCGATGATGGCGCCGACATTGTAGAACATCGCGATATACGATACTTGCGCCGTGGTGAAACCATGCACGGACTTTAAGAAATCAGGATAGAGATCCTGTGTGCCATGCGACAGGCCGTGCATCAACGTCATCAGCAAAGCCAAATAGAGGAAAAGCTTCCAAGAGGAAGCAGCCGCCTTGAGGATGGTTACGAGTCCGGGAGCTTTGTTCTTCTTCCAAGCTTCGGTCTCTTTCACCCTTACGTTGATGTAAAACGCCAGTAACGCCGGAAGGCCGCCTGCCCAGAACATCACGCGCCAACCGTGTGTTGGAAGAATAGTTCGCGCGGCAATGGCAGCCAGCAAATATCCGCTGGAATATCCACTTTGCAGAACGCCGGAGATCAAGCCGCGTTTTTTTTGCGGAGTGCTTTCCATCGCGAGCGACGCGCCCAGTCCCCACTCGCCACCCATGCCGATGCCGAAAAGGATTCGCAGAACAAGAAAAGCAGTGAAGTTCGGCGCAAATCCGCAGAGCAACTCCATCACGGAGAAAAAGATGATGTTGGCTATCAGCGGCTTGCGGCGGCCATACCGGTCGGCAAGCATCCCGAAGAGGAAGGCCCCGAACGGACGCATGGCCAAAGTCGCCGTGATGCTCCAAACGATGGCGCTCTTCTGCACGCCGAAGTTCTGCGCCAGAATGTCCACCATGAAAACTACGATGAAAAAGTCGAAGGCATCCAGTGTCCACCCAAGGTAAGCGGCGGCTACTGCGTGAGCTGCGCTTTGTGGAGCGGCGTCTTCAGTCTTCAAAGGGGAGTCCTATCGTTATCAGAGTTGTCGGTGCTCAGTTCGGCAATGGTTCGATCTTTGCAAGCTTTCCCTGGTGGACCTCCGCCACCCAGATGGTCGGCGGGGTAGTGGAATTGTCAACGTCAACCCGGCGCAGGTTCGCGTTAAGGGTGGGCAATAAGTATTCTGTAAACTCCCCGCTGGCCGGGTCCATCCGATAGATGTAATCCGTGCTCATCCCCACTGTCCAAACCGCCCCGGTCTTATCGCGAACCGTTGGATAAGCGCCGTTCCAAGGAGTCGGCGGAGTCCATTCCTTCATCGTGCGGGTCTTGGTATCGAACATTCCGATCTTGCTCACATAGTTCTCGCCGAACCAATATTTGTCTTCTCTATCCATATTGGTGCGTCGCGGTCCCGAGTCAGGAGTCGGCGTGGGAAATAGCTGCACCTCGCCGGTTTTTGCATCGACACGGCCAATGGTACCGCCGGCGATGTCGGCAAAGTAGCCGTTCCCTTCCGAGTCCACGCCAATGCCATAAGTGCGATGCCCTTTTGATTTTCTTCCAGCGGTCTCAATAGCGGTAGCTTTTTTGTCTGCGACGTAACCAGGAAACGAATCAAACGTATCGAATCTTCCCGTATCAGGATGCAGCCGAAACATCTTCCTACCACCACTGTCAGACATCCACACGGTACCATCCGGCGCGCCTAACGCGACGTGCCCGCAGCGGCTTTGATCAGTATCAAACTCGGATGGCACTCGCCATGTCGTCTTAGTCTCAGTCTTAGTGTCAAACTTCACAAGCGTGCACCCTTGGAAGAAACGCGGTAACCAGGCGTTTCCCTCTTTATCAATCTTGATAGTGAGCATTCCTTGCGGATACTTGGGGCGAAGGATGGGCAGGCTCCATTCTTTTGTAGCACCGGTGCGCGGGTCTAATTTGCCAAAGATAGGTTGTTGAAAATCGTTGTACCAGACAAATCCATCATGCCCGACGGCAACATCATGCGGAAGCCGCAGTTTTCCCGGTAGATCGTATTCGGTAATGATGACGCGGGTGGCTGCGCCTTTCGGCCGGGGAAATGTCTTTAACGCAAAAGGCCACGTGTTTCTTCCATTCAGGTTGATGGTCGCGAGATAGGCCGTAAGAGTGGCATCGGGCGCACCTTCCGGCGGAGGCAAAGGTGACGGAAGCGGACTCTGAATCACGCTCGGAGCCAGCCAGTTTTCCATCCGCTTAACCGTCGTAGGCCAGGATTTTTCGTCGTACTTGCTCTTCATGACCGGCGCAAGGTCATGACACGCGACGCAGCGGAAAAGTTTTGACTTCTCCTGCTCACTGCCGGGTGCGCTTTCCAACCATTCAGCGCTGGTAAGTTGTGAAGCAACGTCTGCGGTCTTTTTTAATTTGAGGTCAAGATTCGTGGTCTCGCCGGTTCGGACGCTTGTGCTGATCTTGCCTGTGTGGATGGCGTCGTACAGTTCGTAGGTTGCGGCACGGATCGTGATGTCGTAGTCCCCCGGCTCAAGCCGGTCTGCCGGAAAGCTGTACACGCCTTTACTATCCGAGACGACCGTGACTCTCATAGGGCCCTCTGCCTGCTTTGCGCTGACCAGCACACCTTCCATCAGTCCTTCTTCCGTGGACGTCACGCGGCCAGTGAGGGCGACTTTTTTCGCATGCTCGCATCCGGACAGCAGCAGCGCCAATGCCAACAGCGCGAGAAGCTTCTTGCCGCCGGCAAATGAGTTTAGTCGCATGGAAATCCAACGATGTCTCAAAGGAAGGAAACGCGATGAGACCTTAAGACAACCTTAAGTAGTATGAACGGCGGGTGAGGGAGATGGCGTGTTCGCAGCGGAAGCGTTTGGCCGCAGTG
>JAICWB010000170.1 GCA_025935035.1 Terriglobales bacterium | reverse complement strand
TCGTAGCCTAGTGAGGTCATCTCGGCGGTGAACATTGCGGCTTCTGTCGGGAACAGATCGAGCAGGGCGCGATAGGCGGCAAAGCTGATGGCTTTCTGCTTGTTGTTTAAAGTGCGCTCGCTCTCCGGACGACGCAGTGCTCCGCCGAGCCGGGTTCCGTCCGCGTGGGTGTCGTAAGCCGCCCACGCGTCAAACATCGCTGTGTGAACAATGGCGATGTCACGCGCCACCATGGGGGGCCCGGGCTTGGTGTCGCGGATGGCTTGCAGGAGGGCATTATCCCAGGCAATTACAAAATTCACTGCAGTCTGCGCGGTACAAGCTGTCGCCAGAAGTACAACCAAAACAAACGCAGCAGCACGGCATATCATCACGAATTCCTCCCTTTGGTTCTAAATCCAATCGGCCAAATTACTTCCTATGAAGCGCACCGCGGCCCTCTGCTCTCCCTTTTCGAAGTTCTGCCGCCTGATCCCTGGGCAGATAGGCGTCGACGGACTGTTCCTTCACCGATAAATAGTAAGCGAGTTTTGAGTTAATACTTCCTTTGATCTTGTCGAGACGGCAAACTCGTGATCTTGAAGCCTGTATTCGTACATGAACCCGCGTATCTCAAGTGAAGCGTTCGGTGCTGGGGAATCTTTTGGTTTTGAGGGGAGCAGGAAGGCGACCTTTGCTAATAGGTACCGGCCTGGATCTAGACGGGCGAGACAGTCCTTGTCGGTATCCGAACCGAATGCGACTGCCAGTACCTGATGATTGGTCTTCGATTCTGCGGTCAAATCAATCCCGTAGACTAAGACCCTTCGATCAGTATTCCCGCGCTTATGGGCTTTTGTTTGATCGACGCATGATGGAATGTAGAGAGTTCTAGTGCCCTGGTTAAAGACCTTGAACGCAATGGTCAAAAATCCGGCTGTCCCCTGGGTTTCTGTTCGCTCGATTGTCGGTCTAATATCTAGGTCATAAGGTTTGGTCTGATCTGAACTGCTGATTGAACTTCCGGGTATACCCATTGATTTACTCTTGCCTGATAAGGCCGCAAAATCAATGACATATTGCGGCCCTTGCTGCGCAAATGCTATGTGAGTCAACAGAAGGATATATGGGAGAACCGCATTAAGGACAAGTCGTGTATGGCTCATAATTGATATTTCCTAGAAACGTTCCGATCGAAGTCTCATTTACGGCAAAGGGCTCCACGCTCGATGCGACGCCTATGCCTGTGTATAACCCGTTTAGATCTTGCAAGGTTTGGTTGTCTATAGTTGCCGGGTTAAACCCGGGCGAAGCAGTAAGGGATTCAATGTAGTCGCCGGGGTTATCAGTGAGAAGCCCTCCTTGATAATTGTTGTAGTGACTTGCGGCGGCGCCGGCCTCGTGTCTCTGAGTTTGCGTTAGGAGATCACTTCCTGAAATGAAGCCGCTGCTGCCGCCGCACTGGTGAAGATAAAAGGCAGATCCGGTATCCACTAAGTCGGGATTGATTTCATACAAGTAGGTTGTCGCGAAGGTAGGAATCGTCGGGTAATAACCAAAACCTTGGTTCGGTCCTGCCGAAACTGCCGTAACTCCGCTCGCAATAGCGCTGTGACCTGTGGTCTCATTGAAGAATCCTGCACCGCTGTCGTGTCCGGTTGATTTAGGTGGCACATCAAGAAGCGGTAGTGGGGAAGTGCCGTTAGGCACTGGATGAGTTGTATCCGGGTTCAAATGCCAGTTCCTGGGGTTTACAGTGAGGGTTGCGGATCGATCTTTGAATAGGCTGCCAACAGTAATTCGAACGCTCACCGTCCCAGCTCGGACCGCTACTCCAGACCAAGTAGATGCCGTTGAGCCGGAATTCACGGTATTGGACCCATCGGTAAAGCTCCAATTGCTGTAGGTCGCACCAGACGGGTTCCCAGTCAATGTCACAGTGCATGTTGTTGACGTACCGCGAACAGCGGTTGAGCAACTTAAACTCGCGTCCCATACGCTACCAGGGGTACTGCCGTAGTAGGGGTCCGTGCCGCAAGGCGCACCGTTGTATGGGCAGTCTTGATTTATGCTGATCAGATTAATGCTGCCATTGCCAATGAAGCTTCCAAGACTGACCCCGAGGAACATCCCACCTCCACTAGAGCTTGCGACGCCACTATCGGTGCTACTCCAAGATATGCTTGTGTTCTTGTCGATCTGCGATCCGTTCTGTAGTTGAGCAATAGCATTGACTTGCGCGCTATTCTGAACAGTAAGCCCAAAACCGTTTGGATCGAGCCAGTAATCCGCATATCCGAGACAGGTGGGGCATTTAGTACCGCACGTCGCAGTCTGGGCATTGAAGGTTCCAACGCTCACCCCGACATTCAACGGATCGGATTGTCCTGTGGCACTAGATAGAACAGCGCTGCCATGGGGTGTGCCCACAGGTATTACATTGCCATCCGCGTCCGGCATTTGCATCATGATGATCTCGCTAACGTTGAACATCGTCGATGCATTCTTCGCGAGATGTACAGGGTATTTATATTGACCACCGGAATAGAACAGTACCGCCGTCAGGTCTTGGTCAGAGTCGCTAGAATTCCAAACGCTTACCATCGTGTCATTACCATCTGCCACGTTCCAGTTGCCTAAGATTTTGCCTTCGCTGGGGCCGCTGCCCTTGCATTCAACCTCAAAAACGTAGCTGCCGGTCTGGTCCACGCTACCTGTGGCCAAAAGAAGGTCTGTCGCGGCTGCCGTGGAGGAGAAGGCGAGAGTGAGCATGCCGATATTGGATGGAACACCTGCCGCTGCCAATTCGGCTGGTAAATCCAATTGAGCGGCCTCATTTGCGCGCATGCGGAATGGACGCAACCGCACCGTGACCGGGGTGTTGCCGTTCATGTAATGCGCGCTTGGCGCCACGAGCACCTCTTTTGCGCTTACGTTTCGCATCGCGGCATAGGGCACAAATTTTGTTCCTTCTGGAAACATCATCATGGGATCGGCCGCGCCCACCATAATGCCAACCGACGACGCTAGGTACATGTCCTATTCAAATGCGACAGGGGGAAAAAATAATTCTTGATTACTTCGGCAACGGTTTCGTGGGATCGATCATGCCGCGGTGGCAGGTGCCGCAGTTGATGAAGTACTGGCCGTCGGATTTAGGTTGAAGGTTCTGCATCTTGCCCAACTGGGTATTGATGTCATGATGCATCACCTGCATCTCACGCGCGGCGCGCTTAGGTCGCTTCACGTCACTTGAGTAGTCGGCTTCGTCATGGCAGTAGTCGCATTTGACACCTAGAGCGCGGCTGTAGCCCATGTTCATGATGTTCAGGAACCTACCAGCGGGCGCGTCCGTCATGAACTTCACGTTCTTAAAGACTTTGGAAGCAGGCTCTTGCTCATGCCCCTTGATCTGTGCGCGCAGCGCGGCGGCGGAAGCATCATTCGATTCCTGGACGGTCTTCTCTTGTGGCTTGTCAGAACTTTGAGCCGAGGGAGTGGACGCGGTTCGCGGAGCGGGAGCTGGCGTTGACGGCGTTTGTTGCAAACCGAAACCGGCGGTAAAAACAACGACAGCTAGAACAAACAGTAGCGTCATGAATCTGAAATTGGTGGGCATTTCGCACCTCGCAGGAGTAGTGCGCGAACGATACCCGAAACAGGATGGCAGTGCTAGCCTAATCGCGAAGAGGATTTTATTCGTCACGGACCGGTGTAGCCCCGTCACTGGCTGCCTGAAGGAGATGTCGCTGCGCTGGAGCTCAAGGCGTTTTTTTGAAGGCTTGGGTACCGATATTGCGATCCTATGCAGCGAACTGAGCTATTCTTTCCACCGTTATGCAAAAAGACCCACCCGTCGCGACAGGTGGGTCCCGATCATTTACGAGGATTGAAGTTATGCGGCCTCTTCGGCCTCAACGTTGATCTCGGATGCAAAGCCGCTTAGCTTCTCGTCTGTCTCTTTCTCTTCATCGAGCGTCTGTTGCAGCAGCTTCACGGCTTTGTCATAGCCCAGCAACTCGGCGTAGGTGCGCACGCAGCCGTAGCCGGCGATCTCATAATGCTCCACGTGCTGCGCAGCGGCGATGAGGCCGGCGTCCATGACTTCATCTTCGGCATCTTCTTCCATGAACTCTTTGCCGTCTTCAATGATGCCTTCCATTCCTACGCACTTTTTGCCTGTGGGACGAATGTCAGCTTCTTCGCACACTTGCTCCAAACGGCGTACGTGCTCTTCCGTCTGTTTCAAGTGCTCCTGGAATCCGGCTTTCAATTCCGGGCTGGTGGCTTTCTTGATCATTTTGGGCAAGGCTTTGAGGATCTGCTTCTCTGCCGAGTAGAGGTCTTTGAGTTCTTCTTCATACAGTTCGTGCAGGGATTCCATCTTCATGGGTCGTCTCCTTTTTGGTTGATAGGTCACATGTTGGGATGTCGCTAGAAAAATCGGGGATGTACTTCACTGAGGTGGGATGCGCCGGGCGCCTCGGGATTGGAGCGTCAAACCGTGCCAGAGTTGTGCAAAAAGAAAAGCGCGGAGCGAGCCGCGCTCTCAGGATGTTTCTGGCGAGTAGCTGCTCTATTGGTCCAGAGTACCGTCTGACCATTTACGTACAGGCACAAGATAGGTTGTGAGATGTTCCCACTTGTCATTGAATGCATATACTCCGGAGCCATCGAGGTCTGCTCCCCATGCGGGCGGCGTGGCTTGCGAGAAGAAGAACATCAAATGAGGATGCCAGTGGCCATCACGTTCATTCAGGATCCCTTGTTTTGAAAGCATGTAGCACATGGCGCCAGGTTCCATGCCGGGCAGCTTCTTGCTTTCTATGGCAGCTTTGATCACCGACACCATTTGCTCTTTCGTCTTGCCGGACAGCATAAGCTTTGTCCGCTCGTAGGTGCGCGGCAGCAGTGAGCGGGCCGCCGGCGGATTGAAGCAGATAGGCCCGCGTAGAGTGGGGTTCCAGAACCCGGAGTCCTCCGGCGGCGAAGCCCAGGAACGGTCCACCATGCAGACGAAGCCGTTCTTTCCTGAGACTGCCTTCTCGTAGCCATTGCGACCGAGCACCATGACATCAGCATCTCTGGAGATGGAATCGGGCGCAGCACTGCGGGCGAGCGCGATCTCAGCATTGCGGTCCATCAGGTATTGCTCAAGGGGAGCCATCTTGAGATATAAAGGAGCCTTTTGCGCCGCGACCTGGCCAACCGCGCCAATCGCAATCAGCATGGCAGCGAACTTCGTCGCGATGGTTTTTATCTGCATGATGCCACCTCCCAATGAGCACATTATGAGCGTCGCTATATCGACGTACTCACCATGAACGCGTTAGCGCCGGGGGCTTGCAGACTCTTTAAAGGGGAAAGGCCGGAGAATCAGTGGCGAAACCAGACGAAGTACACGATGGCGCCCACGGCGATGAAGAAGGAGAGAAGGCCGATGATGTCGTAGATGTTGGGTTTAAGAGCGCGTTCCAGCATGAGTGCTTAGTTGTCAGTTTTCAGACAACAGTTGTCAAAGAAAAGAAAAAGCGCGGACTAAAGTCCGCGCTTTCGTTTTTATTACGGGGCTAACGCAGGCCTGGAAGGCCTGCTCCACCCAGATTGAACTACGTGCCTTCGCTCCAGCTGGCCAGGTACTCTTCCTGCTCCGGCGTGAGGCGGTCGATCTTGATGCCCATGGATTCAAGCTTCAACTTCGCCACTTTCTTGTCGAGGTCCACGGGAACTGCGAAGACGTTCTTCTCAAGCGTCTTGTAGTTCTTTACCAGGTACTCAGCCGAAAGGGCCTGGTTGGCAAAGCTCATGTCCATCACGCTTGCAGGGTGACCTTCCGCAGCGGCGAGGTTGATCAAGCGGCCTTCGCCGAGAAGGTAGATCTTGCGGCCATCGCCCATCGCGTATTCGTCAACGAACTCGCGGGTGGCGCGCTTCGACTTCGAGAGTTTCTCGAGCGCAGGGATGTCGATCTCGACGTTGAAGTGCCCGGAGTTGGCGACGACTGCGCCATTCTTCATGACTTCAAAGTGCTCCTTCGCGAGAACGTTCTTGTTGCCGGTCACGGTGACGAAGATGTCGCCGACTTTTGCTGCTTCGGCCATGGACATCACGCGGAATCCATCCATCACGGCTTCGATCGCCTTCGTCGGATCGATCTCAGTCACGATGACGTCAGCGCCCATGCCCTTCGCACGCGAAGCCAGGCCGCGCCCGCACCAGCCATAGCCGGCGACGACGAACTTCGAACCCGCGATCAGCGAGTTGGTGCAACGGATCACGCCGTCAATGGTGGACTGGCCCGTGCCGTAG
>JAICWB010000142.1 GCA_025935035.1 Terriglobales bacterium | reverse complement strand
CGCGACCTCTACGAGCCTGACCTCGCCATGATCCCCATCGGCGACCACTTCACCATGGGCCCGCGCGAAGCCAGCTACGCCTGCGAACTGCTGCGTCCGAAGGCAGTTATTCCCATGCACTTCGGAACCTTTCCCGTCCTCACCGGAACGCCCAAAGAACTGGAGAAACTTGTCCGCGAGATGGGGGTTGAAGTAGTACATACCGAGCCGGGCAAGACCCTGTCATAGCGCTCAGTCAGGGCACGGATTCATCCGTGCCGAGACGTGATCTCGATTGCCGTGACGGGCTTTAGCCCGGCGCGGGTAGGAGCACCGCATTTCAAGCCGGTGAATCTATACGAATAACAGATCGCGCTTTAGCGCTGGCAGATCTGCTCTATACTCGGCTTGCGTATCACTTCGGGCACTTAGAAAAACTTTGGAGCAAAACATTCGATGAAAAAAGTTTTAGCCACACTGCTTCTAGCCGCGGTTTCCAGCATCGTAGCCGCCGCACAGACGCAGACCACACCGCCAAGCAATACCAGCACGCCGAATGCGATCCAGCCTGACTATCACGGACGCCAAGGCAAGAAGCATCACAAGAAACATCGCCGCGGCAAAAAGCGCCACCGCCGCCCGACCACAACCAACCCGCAGTAAGAACCGGTTTCTCGTTTCTCGTTTTTGGTTTCTCGAAGGGCGGCCATCAGGCCGCCCGTTTTGTTTGGAGGGCTAAAGCCCGCGATCAGGTTGTGAAAGAACATGTCGGCCCGGCTGAAGCCGTGCCCTGACTGTTAGTAGTCAGATCCGATTTTCCTAACGACGGCGACTAATGACTGGATCCTGACACCAACTCCTGATGACCGACGGAGTCGACTGAATCGTGACGACTCAGATCTTTCTAGCCACTAGCCACTAACCACTAGCCACTAACCACTAGCCACTGGCCCCTCACCACACCTCACACCGCTTATCCGGCGGCCTCACCATCGCATCTCCGGCCTTACACGCGAACGTCTGCTGGAACTGCGGCAGGTTACTTAGCGGCCCGATCACGCGATACTTTCCGATGGGATGCGGGTCGCCTTGCACCATCATTCTCTGCGTCTCTGGACGTATCTCATCCCCGCGGAACTGTCCCCAGGCAATGAAGAACTGCTGCTCCGGCGTGAATCCGTCGATCGTCGGCTCGGGCCCTTTGCCCTTGCGCGATTTTTGATACGCAAGGAACGCGATCTTCGCACCAGCCAGATCGCCAATGCTCTCACCGAGCACCAGCTTGCCATTGTGATGAATGCCCGGCTCGATAAAGTAATTGTCAAACTGGTTGGCCACACACGCGGTCTTAGTCTGGAAGTTCTTGTAGTCCGCGTCCGTCCACCATTTCTCCAAGCGGCCTTGCGCGTCGTATTGCGCGCCTTGGTCGTCGAACCCGTGGCTGATCTCGTGGCCTATCACCACTCCGATAGCACCATAGTTCACCGCATCCGTGGCGTTCATATCAAACGCCGGCGGTTGCAATATCCCCGCAGGGAACACCACCTCATTCAGCAGCGGATTGTAATAAGCATTGCTCGTGGGCGGAGTCATTCCCCAACGTCCGCGATCCGTGGGCTTGCCTACGTAATCCAAGTCATGTTGCACATCGAACTGACTGGCCGCCAGCACGTCGTCAAAGAACGACTTGCGGTTGATCTTCACGCTGCTGTAATCGATCCACTTATCCGGATACCCTATCTTCGGATTAAACGTGCTCAGCTTCTCCATCGCCTTCTGCTTCGTCTGCGGAGACATCCAATCCAGGCCCTGCACCACGTCTCCCAGCGCCGAGAGCAGGTTCTTCACCATGTCCTGCATGCGGACTTTGGCTTCAGGAGGGAAGTATTTCTCCACATACTTCTTGCCCAACGCCTCGCCCAGCAGGGTATCGGTCGATTCCACACAGCGCTTCCATCGCGGCTTCAGCTCTTTCTGTCCGGCTAGATATTTGCCGTTGAAGTTGAAGTCCTCTTCCACGAACGGATCAAACAGCGCACCCGCCATGTTGTTCAGCAACTGCCACTTCAAATAGTTCTTCCACTGCGCCACGGAGTCCGCCGTAAGCTGACGGTCAACCTCCGCCATGAACTTCGGCTCGTCAACGTTGACCGCCTCTTTCGGCACTTTGCTCGATTGGAACAACACCGCCCAATCAAAATGCGGAGTCATCTTCCCCAGGTCGGCAAAGCTCACCTTGTGGTCCGTAGCCGCCGGATCGCGCAACTCCACGTTGTCCAGGCTCGCCTTCGCCAGCGCCGTCTCCGTCTGCATCACCGAATCCGCTGCGGCCTTCGCGTCGGCGTCGCTGTAGCCCACCAGCTTGAACATGTTGGCCACATGCACCAGGTACTTTTCCCGCGCGTCTTTGAAGCGGTCTTCCGTCTTCACGTAGTAATCGCGGTCCGGCAGTCCCAGGCCCGCCGCGCCGATCTCGGCGATCGTCTCTTGCGGATTGTGATTATCAAACGTCGAATGCAAAGAGAACGGCGCGGATATCCCCATGCGTTGCCAATGCCTTATCACCCTCTGCACGTCCGCCGGCGTCGCTATCTTGTCCACCTCGGTCAGCAGTGGCTTCAGCGGCGCAATGCCCGCTTTGTTGATGGCGTCACCATCCGTGCAAGCGCCATAGTGGTCGCCGATCAATTGCTCCACTGAGCCCGCCGGCCAATCCTTCTTCGCTGACACCTCGTCCAATATGTCCTTCAACTGCGTCTTGGCATCCTCGCCAGACTTCCACCTGCGGCTCCATCGCACCATGGAAGCAGGAATAGGATTCGCGGCCCGCCAAGCGCCATTGGCATAGTCAAAGAAGTCATTGCAAGGGTCAGCAGACTTGTTCATATCGCTGACAAAAACGCCGCGCTCGGAAGACGACTGCGCGAAGCAGGCTGCGGTGAAGGTGAGGAGCAGAAGTAGATTAGTGAGTCGCATTGGATTCCCTCGTTAGTGTTAGGGCAGGAATTGTAAACCTAGGGACGAATCCGAAGGAACGTCGTGAGCAGAGTCAAAGGCCTGAACAGGAAAAAGCGAAGGGACAGGCCAGATGGCGGTCTTTTCTCTGGCGGATGTTTACGCTTTCAAACGACAGGAACTCCGATGGAGCTTTTATATGACCTATGGATGCGAGAAGCGTCACCGTTCCAAAATATCTCGGTAAGCGTTCAGGGCGACCTTCTTGGGCTGTGAGGGGAGTACCTCATCGATCTCTCGTGTCTCGTTGCCCACCATTGGGATCTGTCCTATCCGGATCAAGCCATTACCGAAATCTGCAAAAACTGGTACCAGCATCCCAAAGCGTTCATTCACGTCACTTTGCGTGATCGTCATGTGTGCTGTGACCTTGCCGCCCCCCGCAGGAAGAATCTTGTACTCAAAATGGTAACGCGGTACTTGCGTCCCATAGACCCACTCATTAAAGAACCAGTCCAGCTTTCCATTGCCGGAAAGGTCTGCGCTCTTAGGCAAATGTTTTTCTGCAATAGCTTTGAATGACTCTGTCGAAGCCGGTCTATCCCGGTGGCTCTCCACGAAGTCGTGCATCATAGCGATGAAATTCTTGTCTCCGTCCTGCTGCGTATACATGATCGACCGCAACATTTCCAGTACATAAGCGCCCTTCGGGTACGTCACGTTCTGATAGGCATTCTCAGAACGGGGTGCGATAAGTCGCAGGCCCATCCACAGCGGCCCCGCCTCATTGGGCGCCACCCCAAAATTGTTCTTCTCAAGAGCGCGTTCTTTTAGTCGTTTCCAGAAGTCAATGTAGTCTTTGCGCCAGTCGCCGGCCACGCCCTGCTGAAGAAACAGTCCAGCGGAAAACTCAGCAAAGCCCTCTGAAAGCCATTGGTCGTGATACGAGGCCCAGCTCACTGCATGACCCCACCATTGATGGGCCACTTCATGCGGTGTCACCTCCTGAACGAAACCGGTGAAACTATTGTTGATGTTCCCAAATAGCAGCCACCTTTGCGTCGAGTCTGTATAAGCAGATATGGGAAGATAGACAAGGTTCGGCCATGACTGGCCAAAATTGAAGTCCGGCTGCTCGGTGATGAACACTTCGCCGAATGGAAGTTTGCCAAAAAAATGCGTGCATATCTGTAGCTGTGCACGGGTCTGCTCCAGCGCATAATTGGTCATCGATTTTGGTGCCAGCGTTTGCAACGCTCTATATCGGCTCAATCGGTCAGGCAAAGATTCCAGGTAATAGCCTGAGATCTTGTAGCCCGTTAATTTGTCCTCAAGCTCGAGCTTCTTGTACTCGCCATAGTTGAATCCCGCAACTGCGACCGGAATGTCAGTGACCCAGTGTGTGACCGCGAAGTCTTGCTCGACTGATTCCTCCCGCAACCGCCCGACGCTGATGACCTTGTACTTCCGCGGGACCTTGTACGTAAGGTCATAGTTGGCGAATTCACCAAATCCATTCACGTTCGGATACCAGGAAGTCCGCGCGCGCACGTAATAGCTGCCACCACCTGCATCCTCCAGTACTTTGTCCCCTTCATACTGCACGAGGAGGGAATATTCCTTGTCTAACTCTGCCGGATTCGGCAGGATGGCATAAAACGAGCCATCATCTTTGCGGCTTTCTTGGATGAAATAAAGATTTTGTCCTTTATCGTCGGCGACACGCGTCACCCGCAGGTTCGGCAACAACTCGAATTTGATTACCCTCTCTCCTGCCACCAGCGGCTTTAGCGTGATCACAGCTGTACTGAACAAGTGTGCGTTTTTTCCAATGACTGTCTCTATCTTGTAGTTGTGCGTCTCAAAAAGACGCCGCTCTTCGGTGGAACTGGCGACGCGCTGCTCGTATTCCTGCTTCAGATGGGCCAGATACCAGATGCCATCTTCCATACCGCCGGGATCGAGATTGATCAGCGCCACTTCCTCTGATGAATCCAATTGCGGTAACGCTCCCACCCTGGCCCGTACCAGGAACCGCAGGTCCTTATGTTTCTTGCCTCGGAGGTAAATGTTCACGAACGGAGGGTGCGTAGGATTGTAGACAGCCGCAAGAATGTCAGCGTCCACGTTGTCCATACTCTCGCCGTGAAGCAGGAAGTCTGTAAAGCCTAGGGCATCTTCACGGCGTTTCCTCATCTTTTCCTTCCACCGCTCATAAGCAGATTCAGCCTCGGGTGGCGTGGACGTCGTGTCGCCCATTCCTTTCATGAAGCCCAACCTTTGGGCCGGAGTGAACCGCACCACCATCTCACTGAACTCCTCATCCACCTCTGGCGAACCGATCCTACGGTTGAGTTCCTGCTTGTCCAGCGACGTTACAGGGCTGAGATGGAACCGTCCTTCGCCAACGAATACTGCACCGGTCACCACTCCTTGCACAGGTTTCAGGAAAGTAATCGTTCCGCTTTGAAACTCAAGCGTGCCGGCATCGATGGCTACCTTTACGTTGTCATAGTGGAATGACTGGCCCAATCCGACTTCGCGCAGTTGTTTGTAGATGGGGTCGCTATTAGCGAACGCCGGGTTCTTCCCTTGTACCGTCACTTCGGCGCGCTGCTGGGCGATGGACAGCTTTAATTCCAGGCTGGTGGCCCCTTTGACCTCCACGGTCCTTAAGAGAGGCTCGAAACCGTCTCGAGTCACGTGCACTTCGTATGTTCCGGCAGTCAGGGCAGCCGAAGTGAACTTCCCTACGCCATCCGAAGTGAGGATCAGCGGCTTAGCAAGATTAGCTCCAGTGATTTCAATGCGCGCGCCGGTTATGACTGCGCCGGAACTGTCCAGCACAGTGCCAGATATCGTTTCCGCACGCAAATACAGGGAACTGCTGAGGCAGAAGATCAGGACTGCGAATGTAGGAAAAAAAAACAAGAGCTTTGGGCGAGGGGTGACCATAGAACTCCAGTTCAAAGAGGAACGCCGCATAACATACTACGTCCATCGCACGTAACGAAGAAGAAAGTCTTAATGCCATAAAATTGCAATGTCTTCTCCCTTGCGAAATTGTGAAATGACCGAAAACTCGTTCTCAAAAGACCTATCGACCCCTCTTGACGCATCTCCCCATCTAATTTAATAATGGACATTAAGTCATGCGAAAATATATCTAATTGCTATAAGGCAGCGAAAGGAAACCAGGTATACCCCTATACCCCAAGTCACACAAAAATATAATACTTAGCGGAAGGTATACCCGTAAAATGTTGATTACAAAAGACTGCTGAAATCTCCAAAAAGTATATACCCGGTATGCAGGAGGTATTAACAAGGTTATAACTCGGGGCCTAAGCAGTCAGAGCGCGAGTTTACCCGTGCCGGCAGAGAAAGGACTTTAGATCGCTTCATTGCTGCCGCAGGCGAAACGTGCAAAGCGACAGCGGAGCGCAATAAAGCGCAGTTGATCGCATAACTCTAATGTTTTGAGATTTATGCGCGAAACTGCAATGGAATCTGAATCTTGCAGACCATTTTTTCGCAAAGCAATGATTCCACGGAATTTAAAAAGCACATGGGGGGAGGGGGGCCACGGCTTTTCGCGTACAGCTTTTGATTTTGGTTTTCCTCAGCCGCTTTGTCCACTTTGAGTCTTTGAGCCTTTGTGGTGGGTTTGGCATTTGGCTTCCGAGAAACGAGAAACCGGTTCAAGTAAACTAGAACCCAGTGGCCCCGTAGCTCAGATGGATAGAGCAGCAGTTTCCTAAACTGTTGGTCGCAAGTTCGACTCTTGCCGGGGTCACCAATTTTCGGCGCTGGTTCTGGCTCTAACCGTAATCGCCGTTTTTCGTCTATGTAGATAACCTTCCCGCAACTTGCGGTAAGATTCTGCAAATGCTGAAGAGCGGTTTCCTGTTTCTGGTTTCCCGTTTCCCGAACGGCGGAGCGAGCGTGCTTCGTTGTGCGCGGCGCGCGTCGCGATCGTGTGCAGTCGCGATGGCGCTCGCAATCTTATTCGCTTCATCTCCACTCGCGGCGCAGATCATGGGCGGCGGCACCACCGCGCAAGGGATGCCGACGACCGCGCAGACTGACACAACGCTCTACACGCTGACCGGCTCGGTGGTGAACAGCATGACCGGCGAGCCTATTGTGCGCGCGCTGGTGCAGATCATGGGGCAGAACAGCCCGCGCGCCGCGTTCACTGACCGCGAAGGCAACTTCCGCTTCGCCAACATGAACGCCATGACCGG
>JAICWB010000102.1 GCA_025935035.1 Terriglobales bacterium | reverse complement strand
GGCGCCGCTCGTCTCCATCGACTACCGCGGCGATTCACGCTCTTCCATCGTCGATTCCCCGCTCACACTAGTTGTCGGAGGCACCTGCGTGAAAGTCATCGCCTGGTATGACAATGAATGGGGATACTCCTGCCGCGTGCGTGACCTCATTGACTTCATCGCCAAGAAAGGCCTCTAAGCAGATGGCGCGCAAACTCTCCATCAAGGACCTCGCCGACGACCTGCGCGGAAAGCGCGTCTTCATGCGCGTTGATTTCAACGTCCCGCTGGATGCCGGCGGACACGTCAGCGATGACACGCGCATCCGCGAGACGCTGCCCACCATTGAGTATGCTCTGCGCCACGGCGCGCGTTTGATACTGGCCTCGCATCTTGGGCGCCCGAAGGGTAAAGTGAACCCGCAGATGAGTCTGCGCTCTGCGTCCGAACGCCTGCGCAGCCTGCTCGACCAAAAGCTTGGCGACGATTGCAATGTCGGGTTCTGCACTGATTGCGTCGGCCCGCAAGCGGAAGAGATGGCCAACAACCTTGAACCGGGCCAAACGTTGCTGTTGGAAAATTTGCGCTTCCACGCGGAAGAAGAGAAGAACGATCCCGCCTTCGCAAAAAAACTCGCGAACCTCGCGGATCTGTACGTGAATGACGCATTCGGCTCCGCGCATCGCGCGCACGCCTCCACCGAGGGCATTACGCACTTCATCAAGAAGTGCGCCGCCGGTTTTTTGATGGAGAAAGAGCTTAAGTATTTGGCGGCCGCGTTGGAGAATCCGCAGAAACCGTTCGTGGCAATCATTGGCGGCGCAAAAGTCTCTGACAAGATCGAGGTCATCCAGAACCTTCTCACCAAAGTCGACGCGCTTCTTATCGGCGGCGCCATGGCTTATACATTCCTGAAAGCGCAAGGTCATAAGGTGGGAAAGTCGCTGGTGGAAGATGACAAGCTCGACCTCGCCAAAGAACTTCTTACTGAGGCGCAGAAGCGCAACGTCCGCCTGCTCCTTCCGACAGACCAGGTCATTGCAGAAAAGATTGATGCCCACGCTAAAACGCCGACCGTGAGTGTTGCCGAAGGCATTCCCGACAACATGATGGGACTGGACATCGGTCCTAAGACCATCGAAGCCTTCTCCGCCGAGATTCGCGGTGCTTCCACGATCGTGTGGAACGGCCCGATGGGCGTGTTCGAAGTTGCGCCCTTCGCGCATGGCACCATGAAGATCGCGCAGGTCATTGCAGAAAACACCGAGGCCACATCCATCGTCGGTGGCGGAGATTCTGTCGCAGCCGTCCATGCAGCCGGAGTGACCGAACAGATCACGCACATCTCTACTGGTGGTGGAGCGTCGCTCGAATTCCTTGAAGGCAAGAAGCTTCCCGGAGTCGAAGCACTCAGCAACAAATAAGCCATGCGCAAACGACTCCTCGCCGCCAACTGGAAGATGCATAAGACGCCGCAACAAGCGGCCGATTTCGTCCACGCTTTCCTTCCGCTGGTAAAGAACACTGACAATGACATCGTTCTCTGTCCTGCTGCATTAAGCGTCCCCGCGACGGTCGAAGCACTGAAGGGTTCCAACATCGCCGTCGGATGCCAGAACATTCACTGGGAGAAAGATGGCGCCTACACCGGCGAGATCTCTGCAGAGATGATCGTTGCCTCCGGATGCACGCACGTGATCATTGGACACTCGGAGCGCCGACAATACTTCGGCGAGACCGATGAGCGGGTGAACAAGAAACTGAAATTCGCGCTCGAAGCCGGTCTTACGCCCATCGTGTGCGTCGGCGAATTGCTTGAAGAACACGAAGCTGGGATCGCAGACGACGTCCTTCGCCGGCAATGCTCCATTGCCTTTCGCGGCATCTCCGGCACCAAAGCAGCGAAGCTTGTAATGGCCTACGAACCCGTCTGGGCCATCGGCACCGGCAAGACTGCGACGCCTCACATCGCCGCCTCCGCGCACGAAACCATTCGCCAAGAGGCCGCCGACGCTCTCGGTCGCGACCTCGCCGACAAGATGCGTATCCTCTACGGCGGCAGCGTTAAGCCCGAAAATGCCGCTTCTTTGCTGGGTGAGCCTGAGGTTGACGGTGCCCTCGTCGGCGGCGCCAGCCTTGACCCGCAGTCCTTCGCGGCCATCGTCAACTGCGTAAAGTAGCCCCAAAATCACTCTGTTATAATCAGTTATCCCTCGTTGGTGGCCTTTCTTTCGAGTGCGGAAGTGGTGGAATTGGCAGACACACCATCTTGAGGGGGTGGCGCCGAGAGGCATGCGGGTTCAAGTCCCGCCTTCCGCACCAAATCTCTGATAGAAAGTTTTAAAAAGTAAAATGGTTTATTTTCTACTTACGATCCACATCATCGTCTCCATCTTTTTGATCGTCGTCGTTCTGGTGCAAAGCGGCAAAAGCGCAGACCTCGCCGGAGCCTTCGGCGGCGGCGGCAGTACCAGCACGTTCGGACCTCGCGGCGCGCAGTCAGCACTGGCGAAAGCCACGACGATCGGCATCGTTATCTTCATGCTCACGTCCATCTCGCTCTCCATCCTTGCCTCGCGCGGCACCAGTTCTAACGGTTCCGTGCTGCAAGGAACCAAGTCCAGCGCGCCGGCGCAGACCCCTGCTCCTGGCAAGTGATTGCAAAGGATTTCATCAGGCACGGCCGCGCGCCGTGCCTTTTCACTTTTGAGCGTCTAGACTAAGCACATGATTCATGTGGTCATCCCAGTCGGCCCGCTGCAATGCAATTGCTCCATCATCGGCGACGAGCAAACACGCGCGGCCATCGTCGTCGATCCCGGTGACGACATCGATGACGTTCTGGCGCTCATCGCGAAGCACAATCTCAAGGTCAAGCAGATCATCATCACCCATGGACACATCGACCACATAGGCGGCGCTATGAAACTCAAGGCCGCCACTGGCGCTCCCGTGGCTATGAACCAAGCCGACGAAGAGCAGATCAAGCTTCTACCTATGCAAGCCGCGTGGATCGGAGTGGCTGAGCCCGGCAAAGTCAGTGTGGACCAGCACACCAAAGACCAAGACACATTCACTGCCGGAACTTTGAAGGCGACACTTCTCCATACTCCGGGACATACCGAAGGTAGTGCGTGTCTATATTTTCCAAATGAGAACAAATTGATCGCCGGTGACACGCTCTTCGCCGGTAGCATCGGCCGCACAGACCTCCCCGGCGGAGACATGAAAAAGATCATGAACTCCCTGCATGGAAAACTGATGGCATTGCCAGACGATGTTGTCGTCGTCCCTGGCCACGGACAGATGACCACCATAGGCGCAGAGCGCGAGACCAATCCCTTCATTACTGACAAGCAGTGGAAACCAAAGATCAGTGGTTAGTCGTTAGTCATTAGTAGTTGGTACTTCGTAGCGTCGGAAGCGGCTCAAACAAGATTTGTCATTCCGAGCGCAGCGAGGAACCTGCTTCTTGGCGATACCACGACAAAGATTTTAATCAGCATTCCGGCGAATCGAATTGCCGACAAAAATGCCGAAGGCGGGCAATTGGTTGGCCGTCTATTCAAAACACTCCACTATTCGCTTCGCGCCTTCCAGAAAGTTCTTCTCCGGCGTCATCAAGCTCAACACCAAATATCCGTCCTGCTCAAAATCAAAAAAATGCCCGGGATGCACCAACACATCCAGCTCTTTTAAAAGAGCCACCGCCATCTCCTCATCCGTCCGAGTGACCGGCACGCGCAACACTGCATACCACCCCGCATCCACCTCTAACCGCTGGCAAACCCGCTGCCGCGCCATTAAACCATCCAAAGCGGTAAGATTTTTCTCCAACCGCTCTTTCAACTGCTTCTGAAATCCGTGCCGCGATTCCATCAAAACTGGCAGGGCGTGTTGCATAGGCGCATTCATCGAAAGATAAGTGTCGGCGATCACATCCAGCCGCTCCACCGCCGTCTTGCGCAGTTTGTCCGGCCCGCCTACAACAGCCCACGCAACTTTCATCTGCGGCAATCCCGCGATCTTTGACAGTCCGCTCAATGTGAAAGTCAGCGCGCCTTGATTTGCGGCAAAATCTGCATGTAGCGTGCGGCGCAACGGAAAATCATGGAACACCTCATCTGATATCAATGCCAACTCGTGGTCAGCACATAAACGATTCAATTCATCCAACTCGCCCGGCTGCACATATGAGCCAGTAGGATTGTTCGGATTCACCACGATGACCGCTCGCGTTCGCTTCGTGATCGCAGCTCGGACCGAATTCATATCCATCTGCCAGCCGTGGTCGTAAACCAGCGAATATGGAGCCAGCTTCACGTCTTGAATGTTTGCTAGAAACTCAAACAGTGGATAGCTGGGCCGCGGCGCCAGAATCTCATCGCCCGGGTCGCACAGCAGGCGAAAGATGAAGGAATAGGCTTCGCTGGTGCTGGTGGTAAGAAAGATGTTGTCTTCGGTTATCGCGATAGATTTTTCGCGGTAATATTCGCCCACTGCGCGACGCGCGCTCAGCAAGCCCTGCGCAATAGGGTGATACTCCATCGCCGTAGGCCGAGCCAATGCAGCCAATATCTCTTCCGCCGGATACTCAAACCCGCACTCCGTCGGATTCGACGCAGTCAGGTCCAACAATGGCTTGCCAGCCTTCCTGTGATTCTCTAGGGCGACTGTGAATCTATTTACGCTGAGGTTCCAGCCCGTGCGCGTGGCGAACATTATGTTTCCAGCGCCCGCTTGATGCGATGCATCAGTATCGGCGTGCTGAAGGGCTTGGCCACATGGTCGTATGCCCCAGCCTCAAGCGCTGCCACCACTTGGTCCTCTCGCGAATGCACGCTCATCATGATCACGCGCGCGGAAATGCGGTCGCGCACCATCTTGCGCAGGATGGCGTATCCGTCAACGCCCGGGAGGTCAGCGTCGAGCAACACAACCTTGGCGCGCATCACTGGCGAATCGTTCGCCAGTCCTTTAGTGGCAGATTTCACCCAGTGCGCCTTGAGCCCTCGTGACTCCAGCGCATGCAGCAGCGTGCCCGCAAGGTTCGCGTCATCCTCTACCAGCACAACGTCCCAATCGGCCTTGCTCAATGTTCCCGCCGCCGCGCGCCGGTTCGCAAACTGCACCTGAGACTTCCCCGCCGACTTCGCCTCGTACAACGCCCGGTCTGCCACCAGATAAAGCGCGTGCGCCGTAAGCCCATCTTCCGGGTATTGCGCGATTCCCGCGCTAAAACTGATCTGTATGCGCGGACCGTCAGGCACTTGAAAACGCTCCCGCTGCAAGTTTTCCAGCAACGTACGAATGCGCTGCGCAGCATCGTCGCGCCGCATCCCATACATCCCGATCACGAATTCATCGCCGCCCCATCGTGCAACCACGTCTTCGGAGCGGAACGTCTCCACCATCATCGCGCCCAAACGCTGCAACGCCGCATCCCCGATCGAATGTCCATGCGAATCATTGATCGACTTGAGTCGGTCGAGGTCTAATATCGCCAAAGAGAGCGGCTGCTTATTGCGCTCTGCCAGATGAATGTAGTGGTTCATCACCTGGTTGTACTTGCGACGGTTGCCCGTTCCAGTGAGCGGATCTTTCTCCGCCATCTGCCGCTGCAGTCGGGTGCGCTCGAGGCGATGAAACACGCGTGCCACCAACTCAGGCCCCAATAGCGGCTTAGTGATGTAGTCGTCCGCGCCCGAAGCAAAAATGCGCTGCACAGTAGCCGAGTCTGTATGTGATGTAAGAAACAGGATTGGCAGCTCGCTCCAGCGTGGCTCGCTGCGCACCACACGACACAACTCCACGCCTGTAAGGTGCGGCATGTTCATATCGAGAATGATCAAGTCCGGCAGGCTCGATTCCAGCTCATCCCAGAAAGTGAGCGGATCCACCACGGTCGTCAGCCGGATTCCCTTGTTATCCAGCAGGTCACGCAGTGTCGATAGTATCTCCGGGTCATCATCCACACAGATCACGCGGTAATCATCCTGCCGCAGCCGTTCGAGTAATTCATTCACCGACTGCAGCACTTCGCTCGTCGCCATCGGCTTGCGCAAGAATCCCCGCGCGCCCAATCGGCTCGCCTGCACGCGGTCTTCGAACGTGTCCTGCTTCGTAAAGATCAACACTGGTACCTCGCGCGCAGCGAGGTCAGCCAGTAAACTCTGGCTGCCATTCCTCAATCCGGCCGTGGACTCGGGATCGAGCAGCACCACATCCGGCAACCGCAGCTCTAAGGAAGCCTCTATCTCCTCTTCAGTATTCGCGATCACCGCCTGTATCCCGCGCGCCGCACATTCCAGCAACAAGGGCATAGTGACGTTCTGGTCACCGTCAATGATCAGCAACAGCGGCTGCTTGAGGGAGCGATTCCCCGCAGCAAGCGGCATTGCATTCTCCAACCGCTCGCGCAGCGAAGTCACCCCGCGCGAGATGCGCAACAAGTCGGGACGCTCCAACCCCGCTCCACCCGTCAGCAGCATTTCGATCTGCCGGGCAATCCGTGAAGCTTCCATATGTCCAAAACTTCCGCAAGAGCCCACCAGCTTGTGCGCTTCCGCAGCCGCCTGCGCCCGCAACTCAGATGACAGGCTGTCTTTCAGCAGCGCCGCCACCGCATCCTCTAGCACGCTTAGCCGCGCCAGGTTGATAGGTCGAAATCGCTCCCACAGCGCCGCCAAGTCTGCCTCGCCTGCAGCATCCGCCACCTTCGGCTGCATCTCCGCCGACATTCGCGAAAGCTTCAGCAGTGCCGCCGCCTCTGACGACAGTTCCTCCCAATCCACCGGATGAAAGAACAACTGCTTCACTCCGAAGTGGCGCACCAATCGCTGTTGCACTTGCCGGCTCGTGGCTTGCGGCAAGCAGCAGAATATCGGCAGCCCAGCCGTCTTTGCATCGCGCCTTATCTGCCCCAGGCTCGCGATCATGTCAGAGGGATTGTCATGATCCAGCACAAGCAGGTCCGCCCGGTTCTCTTGCAAATATGGACGCAGATCGCCCGCCGGCGAAATGCTCGTTACTTTCACCGCCGGCAACGAATGCTGCAACCACTTCGCCAGGTCCGCAGAAAGCCCGGCAACGATCACCGCCGCTTGGCCCAGCTCGGTTGAAACCTCCGGCATGTTTTTCGCGCTATCCATGGGTAGTTTCGGATATCGGCATTCTAAATGTTTTCCTCGCGAGTAGTTGAAGCTCGCGCCAACATGTGACACGACTCGCAGCTTGTGTGAAACTAGAGGCACCGCGTTACCCGCCCGGGTGGCGAAACTGGCAGACGCACGGGACTTAAAATCCCGAGGCCCTCACGGGCCGTGACGGTTCGATTCCGTCCCCGGGCACCACTTTCTAAACTCAACCCCGGTAAAAGCTGGCTCAACCGATACGAACGAAGGGTTAAGTCAATATTTAAAGTAATTCTTTAGTTATAGCCTGCATCTAACTACTCCAACTGTAATTTAGCGCTGTACCAATCTTATGGTTATCAGGAGTACGCCGAATTTTCATGTTGCAAAGCGCCCAAAAAGCCAATAGAATCAATGGTTTTTATAGTGGCCTTCGGGCCGGGCTGAGTGCTTGGCGTAATTTGCCGCAGTAATCAGCGAATCCTTTGCACCAGAAATGAATCAATAAATACATCTCTTACCTTGGAAAGTAGGGACGAATTAATGGCAAAGCGTCGTGGAAATCCGAACTGGGGCAAGCCGGAGCCGATTGGCCCGGTAGTGCCTACCGTGACCTCATTCGAACAAGCCGTGAAGGAGTACAAGCTGGCTCCTGACCAGTACGTACGGTCAACGCGTTTGCGCGAGTGGGCACGCCGCAACAAGAATTCAAAGTACATTCCTGAGCCTCTTTTGGAAGCTTGGGGATTCGAGATCGAGTCCACCCTGTAAGCGGGCACTCACCTCAAAAGGAAAACCGCGAGCTTCGGCTCGCGGTTTTGTTTTGCGCAAAACTATTATCCGACCTTCGGCACACCTGGGATCCCCACCCCGGGCGCGCTCGACCCCGGCGTGGTCGGCGCGGGCCTCTCTAGTCTCCGATACCGCTGCGGTGTCGTATCTACGTTGCGCGCGTATGGGTCGATCCGATTCAAGTCCAGGTCCAGCGGACGCTGCAACAGCATCTCAACTGACGACCCCGACTCCAGCCTGACTTCGTCCCCTCGCGTAAGCATGGCGCTAGCTATGCCTACCGCCGCGCCGATCCCGCCGCCGACTACAGCACCTTTCGCGCCGCGCGATAGCCCCCCGATCAATACGCCTGTACCCGTTGTAGTCGCGATCGCGCCAGCATCTTTACCTTTCGTTCCGCCCGCCTGCACCGTCCCTTCGTTGTCTTTAACTTTCTGCGTATCCGCGCTGTCCGCCGACTCCAAGCTGCCCGGCATCGACACCGTGTATCCATTCGGATAGATAAGCGTAGTGAAATGAAGCAGCAACTCTGCCCGGCCTTTCACGCGCCCTGAGCGCTTCACTCCGTCCACAACGCCTTGCACGAACGTTCCGGCGGGAATTACCACGCGATTGCCTTGGACCACCGGGAATGATGTCTGAAGAAAAACGCCGTCGCCTACTTTGGCGTTGCGGCTGGAAACTGAATTTTTCAGCGTCAACAATACTTGCGTTCCCGCAGGCACTGTAATGATCTGGGGAGCTGGATCATCTTCCGCCTTCTCCGACGTAATGGGGCGCGGCCCTCGCGGAGCATCCATATGGACAGGTGTATTGGTTTGCGCGGCCGCGAACGCCGCAATAGAAACAGCACAGAGGAACTGAAATGCAAGGCGCATCAACGCACTCCTAGGGGTGTCCCTGCCAAAGCATACCCCCTTTTCGCTGAAAACGCCGCAGCAAAACTACATGCCGCTCTCATCCGCCGAGGGGCCATACAGCGATGGCAAGGGAATGTTGTTCAACCTCAAATAGACGCCTAACTGGGCCCGATGGTGCACATTGTGGTT
>JAICWB010000005.1 GCA_025935035.1 Terriglobales bacterium | reverse complement strand
AGAGCGTTGCGCTGAGTTGCTGGCGCGGACCGTAGCCGCTGAAGCAGAGCTGACGCGTACTGTGGCGCAGTTGGAATCGCTCACGCAAGAGCGGGAGGCGAACCGCGCCATCTTGGAGTCGGCTGCCACTGATGTTGCTGCCGCACAAAATGAAGCGCAGATGAAGCGCGAAGAATCGTCGCGAGCAGCTGCTGCTGTCTCTGATATGGAGTTCAGGCAGGAGCAGGCTCGTGCGGGAGTGATGGACATACTCACGAACGCCAGCCGAGTTCGCAACCAGATCACGCAGAACGAAGAGAACTGTGCGGCGCTCGATCGCGAATCGGAGCGCTTGAACCGCGAAGTAGCGGCTGCGTTCGGCGACATTGAAGCCATGGGCGGCAAGCGTGGACAGTTGGGTCTGGAGTTTGAGACCGAGTCGCAGCGTGTAGATGCGCTGAGTGGACGCATTCGTGAAGTGCGCGGACAGATCGATGAGAAGCGAGCGGCTGAGACCGTTGCCAAACAGCATCTTGATTCCATGCGCGCCGAGTTTGCCACCCTGCTGGGTAAGCGTAACTCCTTGGAGTCCATCATCAATGAGCATGGCTATTCGACCGAGTCAGTGAAGCGCTTGTTCCAATCAGGCGCTTTGGCCGAAGGTCGCGCTCCCGTCGGCGTGCTGGCTGACTTTCTCGCGGTGGACAACAAATATGAAAGCGTTATCGAAGACTTCCTGCGCGATGAGCTGAACTATGTGGTAGTGAAATCCTGGGACGCTGCGGACGAAGGTCTTCGCCTCTTGCAGACTGGCGTGGATGGCCGGGCGACGTTCCTTGTGCATCCTTCCGATGCGCAGGCTAAGTTCTCGTTCGCCGTGGATGAATCGATGAAGCCCGCTTTGCCGCGCGACACTATCGTCCCGCTGACCCGCTGCATTCAAGTGTTGGATGGGTTTGGCAAGTCGCTCGAAGTCATTTTGCCGAAGCTGCGCGGAGGATTCATTGCTCCTGACGCCGGCGTCGCACGCGAGCTGGCGCTGGAAAATCCCGATGCGTTTTATCTTGCGCCGAACGGTGAGACATTCCACAACGTGACAGTGACAGGCGGCAAGCAGCGCAATGAAGGTCCGCTATCCATGAAGCGCGAGTTGCGCGATGTGCTGAAGCTGATCGGCGAGGTGGAGCGTGACATTCACTCTGAGACGGCCCGCATTCAAGAGTTGACGCATGAGATCCACGATCTGACTTCCCTGCTTTCCCGGCTCGAGGGCGAATTGCGCGAGGCGGAAAAGCAGGCTATGACACATGGCCATGCTCTGCAGCAGATGGAGTCTGAGATCTCACGTACGCAGCAGCGTGTGAACGGCTATCGCGCGGAGATCGACCGCGTGACTGCACAGCGGACCGAGAAAGAAGCTGCGACTGCGGGATTGCGCGAAATGCTGGTGCAGCATGAGACACAGCGCGAGCAGGCTGAGTCAGCTATTGCGATCTTGCAGCAGGAATTGGGTAACCTGCGAATTGCGCGTGAATCTGCGGGACAGGCTGTGGCTGATATGTCTGCGAAGCTTGCGGGCTTGGAAGAGCGGCATCGCTCGGCGTCGGCTTCAATGCAGCGCATTGAGACGCTGAGGGCCGAAGTTGGAGCGCGGGTTGAGTCATTGCGCACGCAGATCGCTTCTTCGGTTGCTGAGCGAGAGCAACGCGAGGCGGAGAATGTGCAGATCTCTGAGCGGCTGGTCGCGTTGTCGGCTGAACGCGAAGTAGCACAGGCTCGCGCGGCGGAACTACATGCTGAATCTGAGCAGTTGCGCTCGCGGCTTGCCGAGATCGAGCAAGAACTCAAGCAGGCGCGTCATGAGATGGACGCAGCGCGCGATCGCAAGGGTGAACTGGCAGCGGCGCATGCCAAGCTGCAGTCGGACTTCACATACATGAACGAGTCTTGCCTGAACGACCTTGGCATTCCGGCCGATGAACTTCGTGCAGACACCTCTATCGCGTTGGTGGAAGGCGAAACACTCGTGACGGAGGACAATCTGTATCGCGAGATGCGTTCGCGGCTCGATGCGATGGGTCCGGTCAACATGATGGCCCTTGAAGAATACAAAGAAGCCGCCGAACGCCATGCCTTTATGGAGACGCAGCGCAAAGACCTGCTCGACTCCATCGAGAACACGCAGAACACGATCAAAGAGATCGACGTGGTGTCGCGGCAGAAGTTCGAGGAAGCCTTCAACATCATCAATGAGAACTTCCAGCGGACATTCACGAAGCTCTTCGGCGGAGGCCAAGGGTTCATGCGGCTTACGGACGAAGAGAATTCGACCGAGAGCGGCATTGATATTGTGGCGTCGCCTCCCGGGAAGAAGCTGCAGAACGTGCTGCTGCTGTCTGGCGGCGAGAAGGCGCTCACAGCGCTTTCACTGCTGGTCGGTATCTTCCAGTATCAGCCGAGCCCCTTCTGCATCCTGGACGAAGTGGACGCGCCACTGGATGAATCGAACGTGGGACGCTTCGCCGACCTGGTGCGCGAGATGAGTTCGCACACGCAATTCATCCTAATCACGCACAGCAAACGCACGATGAATGCTGCACCGGTGATGTATGGAGTCACGATGCAAGAGCCGGGCGTGTCTAAAGTAGTGTCAGTCAGGTTCGGCGACGAAGCACAGCGCGCTAGCGCATAGTTCATCGCCGCGCAAGCAACTTTTCTTAAGCGCGCGGAAATATTTTCCGCGCGCGTTGCACCAAAGTCACTCTCCTGTCAATTGTCTTTGGTGAAAACTTTTTTCTGTCCGCGTTGATTACTCTCTCAACGCGTTGACAAACGCTCCGCGTGTTTTAAAATAACGCCTCTGCTCTTCTCAAAATAATTTCAAAGACAAAGGCGTTCATCTGGTACTCGACTCCATCATCCTGCAGACAGAAATCCCCGGGCTAAAGCTGCATGCCCGCGGAAAAGTGCGGGACATCTATCTGCTGCCGGAGCCAGACCGTCTGTTATTCGTTGCTACCGACCGCATCTCTGCGTTCGATTACATCTTGGGTTCGGGAATACCCGGCAAAGGGCGTGTGCTCACACAACTTTCGCTGTTCTGGTTCGACTTCCTGAAGGACATCGTCGCGAACCATGTGATCACTGCGGATTTTGCGCCGTATCCGGAAGCGCTGAAGCCTTACGAAGACCAAGTGCGCGGGCGATCAATGATCGTATCGCGAGCGGAGATGTTCCCTGTCGAGTGCGTGGTGCGCGGATATCTGTCAGGCTCGGGATGGAAAGATTACAAAGCGACCGGAGCAGTCTGCGGCATCAAGCTTCCGGCAGGACTGCGCGAGTCTGACAAGCTTCCTGAACCGCTGTTCACACCCGCGATCAAAGCCACTAGCGGACACGATGAGAATATTCCCTTTGAAGAGATGGTGGCGCGCGTGGGCAAGCCGAATGCGGAGAAGCTGCGTGAGCTTAGCCTCGCGCTGTACAACAAAGCGTCTGAGCATGCGCAGTCGCGCGGCATCATCCTCGCGGATTCCAAGTTTGAGTTTGGCGTAACGCCGCGCGGCATTGTGCTGGCTGACGAGGTATTCACTCCGGACTCCTCCCGGTTCTGGCCGGCGGACACTTATGCACCCGGCGGTCCGCAGCTTTCGTTCGATAAGCAATTTGTGCGCGATTACCTCGAGGGCATTCACTGGAACAAGCAGCCACCGGCGCCATCGTTGCCGGAAGATGTAATGGACAAGACCAGCCAGAAATATCAAGAAGCGTTTCGCAGGCTGAGCGGCCGGGAGTTGAGTTGGTAGCCATTGATTGGATCATCATCGCAGTGATCGGCATATCGATCCTGGTGGCCGCGGCGCAAGGGTTCTTTTACGAAATTTTTGGCTTGGTAGGCGTTGTATTGGGTTACATCTTAGCGGCGTGGGAGTACTGGCGAGTAGCGCCGTGGTACATGCAGTACGTGAAATCACAGGCGGCAGCGAATGTGGCTGCTTTTCTTACGATATTTGTTTTTGTTTGCGTGCTCGCGGGTATCGTGGGGAAAGTGACACGATGGGCGATGAAAGAAGTGGGATTGGGATGGGCCGATCGATTATTGGGGGCCGCGTTCGGTCTGGTGCGCGGAGTGGTGATAGTATCCGTTGGCGTTTTGGCGCTCGCCACGTTCTACCCTAACTCCGGCATGTTCCAGGGCTCGCAGCTAGGTAGATATTTTTTGGTGACCGCGCGTGCCGCTAGTTGGGTGGCGCCGTCTGATGTAAGGCAGATGTTTCGTGATGGTGCAACGACGTTGCGCAAGACCGGGATGGAAGTGGGAATGAACGGCGGCGACAAGAAATCCGTATCCAGTTCTAACAGTAAGTAGCACGCATAAATAGGAAGGCGGGTCCAGTGAAGAACCAGTTGGAAGTCCTTGTTTCTGAGATGAACTCGAGTGGCATCCTCTACGCGGAAGCAGTGCGTGAATTCAAGAAGGTATTTATCGCTAACGTCCTTGAACAGAACAAGGGGAACCAATGCAAGGCTGCCCGGCAACTAGGCATGCACCGCAACACACTCAGCCGCACCATGGCTGAACTTGAACTCGATGTGCGGCCTCTGCGCCGCTCGGGCGCCGACAGCGCGGTGCGCAGGCCGCCACGCAGCGCGCAGCCAGCTTCCATTGAAAAGAAGGCTACCCGCTAGCTTTCGTATTCCAGAAAAACGATTTTTGCACCGAAAGGAGAAGTGTGTCCGCTCCGCGCAAATGGATCGAGGCTGATGCTTACGTCTTCGATATCGACGGTACACTTCTGCACGCTTATGGCGGAGCGCATTACAACTCGTTCCATTCCGCGCTCGAAAAGCATTTCGCCTTGACTTGCAAGATCGATGGCGTTCCCCTGCATGGCAATACCGATACCGGGATCTTGCGCGCCGTCCTGGCTCGCGAAGGCGTGGCTGCGGACCAATTCGACTTGAAGCGCGAGGCTGTGTTCGCCGATATGTGCGCTGAGGTTGAAAAGAACCGCGATCAGGTGCGTTCGGAGCTGTGTCCGGGAATCTCGCAGCTATTAGCGGCGTTGAAACGTCGCGGAAAGCTGCTTGGTGTGGCTACCGGCAACCTGGAGCGTATCGGTTGGATAAAGGTAGAAGCAGCTGGCGTGCGCGATCACTTCACTTTCGGCGCCTTCTCGGACGGGCACGAGACTCGCACGGAGATCTTTCGCGATGCTATCGAACAGGTTCGCAAACGACTCGGCGGTTCCGCTTCGGTCTGCTTTGTGGGAGACACTGTCCATGACGTCACCGCGGCGAAAGCGTTGAACGCGCCGGTCATAGCAGTGGCTACCGGAATCTTTACTTGCGAGCAGTTATCGGAATCCGGCCCTGAAGTATGCGTGCAGAGTTGCGAGGAACTACTGCAGCACATTCCGGATGGCCAGTTGTAACCCTTTCTCTCCCCGGCCGTCTGAGATTAAGTACAATAGCCATTACACGTGTCTTATCAGCGGCATATTCGGAATGCCAGCACGCTATGCTTGGCGCTATTCGTGGCGCACGGTGCCGCTAGTGCGCAAAAAGACCCGGTTCCTGAGAAATCCAGCGCAGTTCACAAAAAAGAGGTAGCGTCAGCTCCTTCCAAGGCTGATGTCGCGCAATCGCAGAAGCTTTATCAGCGAGCGATGCGGCTCACCTCCTCGCCCTCCACCCTGCCGGACGCCTTCAATCTGCTGGAAGAGAGCTCCAGCCTCAATCCCAGTGACGTCGCCTCCACCACTGCGCGTGAGTTTGTCCGCGAAGAACTCGTTTCAGAGCACATGGCCAAGGGAAACGACCTGATGGAGGCCAATGACGCCGCAGCCGCTATGGATGAGTTCCGTCAAGCGATGGCGCTTGACCCTGCTAACACCTATGCGGCCCAACGCCTGCATGATGCCGCAGCTCAAACGGCGAAGCCTTATCCGAAGCCTGTATATGAATACGGCAGCGAACCGGACCTCAAGCCGAAGCCGGGCACGCACACGTTCAACTTTAAAGGCGACTCGCGCCAGCTACTGACGAACGTTGGTCGAGCATTCGGCATCGCGGCCGAATTCGATAGCTCCTTCACTCCGCGACAGATGAAAGTGACCCTCGACAATGTAGATTTCGGCACCGCCATGCACATCGCCTGCATGATGGCACACTGCTTTCACATAGCTGTGTCAGACCATGAGATGATCGTGGCGAATGATAGTCAGGATGCGCGTCGCAATGTTGAGCGGACTTCTGTGCGCACTTTCTACGTGCCCACGGAAGGCGGCGCGCAGGCACTGCCGGAGATGGTGAACATTCTTCGCAGCGTGTTGGAGATCCGATTCCTTGCGCCGGACACCGCGGAAAATACCATCACGATCCGCGCGCCAAAACAGACGTTGGACGCTGCTGAAATGCTCATTGATCAGATGACCGCGCCGCGACCGCAGGTGTTTCTTGAGATCCGCGTGCTTCGCATGGATGAAAGCGCGTCGAAGCAGATCGGCATCGCCTATCCGTTGCAGTTCACGCTGTTCAATTTGAACACCGCCGCCTCAAGCCTTGGACCGGACGCCGTGGGCATCATCAATCGGATCCGCGCAGGAACGGCAACCGCGCAAGACCTGGCTGCAGCGGCGGCATTGCTTGCGAGTGGTGGCCTGGCGAATTCAGTCTTCTCACAGGGATTCGCGATCTTTGGCGGAGGCTTGACTACATCAGGACTGGCCGTTCCTCCGGCATCATTGAATCTCAGCGCGACGCACAGTCTCTTCACGAACATGGAACATGTGACATTGCGGGCCTCGCAGGGGCAAGCAGCGACCTTTCGCGTGGGCGACCGCTTCCCTGTCATCACCGCGACGTTCAGCCCGGCCATTAACATCCCGGGCATTACCAGCGCGATAAAGGGCTCACAGCCGATCGTTCCCTCATACAGTTATGAAGACCTGGGAGTCACCTTGAAGGCAACGCCGCAGATCGGCGCTGATTCGGTCGTCACGTTAAATATGGATTTTGCGATCAAGGCGCTGGGCTCGACATCGCTTAATAACATTCCCACCATCACGAACCGTCAGTACACGGGCACTATTTCGTTGCGTGATGGAGAGACTTCAGTGATCGCGGGGACGGTAGATAAGAGCGATACAAAGACTCTCAGCGGGATGCCATGGCTATCGAACCTGCCCGGTTTCGGACGCGCCTTCAGCAACAACGGCAGGACCACGACTGCCGATCAGATGATCATCCTGGTCACGCCGCACATCATCACGCAAAAGCCCGATGCCGAGCATACAGAGATGACGCTCGACAGCGACTGATCTTCGCCGGCTCATTTCTTCGTTTGTTTCGCTTCGTAATCGATCATGGCTTTGAGTGTGGGCAATGATTCCTCGCTTATACCCAAGACTCTCCGTCCTTCGATGAACAACGTGGGTGTAGCATTCACGCCAACACTCAGGCCCAGGTCGATCGACTGCTGGATCTTTGCCATGGTGTCCGGTTGAGTGGCACAGGCGGCGACTTTGGCGGCGTCAACTCCGGCGCTCGAAGCCAAGCCCGTGAACTTCTCGGTGGCATTCGCATCGGTGATCTCACTCTGCGCGGCATAGACACTGTCAGAAAATTTCCACATGGCCGGCTCATTCTGCTGGCGCACACACTCGGCGTACGCTGCGGCCTGCTTGGCCCATGTGTGCATTGGAAGCGGAAATGGCTGGTAGATCAGCTTGGCGTTCGGCGACTCATTGACCAGTTTCTCGATCACGGGTTGGGCTACTTTACAGTGGGGGCACTCGAGATCGCTAAATTCCACCAGAGTGACCGGCGCGTCCTTGTTACCCATGACTGGACCATGAGCGCCCGCCGCCAGCGCCTCACGCACCGGGGCAAAAGGATCCGCTCCGAACGGGATCATCTCCCCCGCCATAGCAAACTTTCCCCCGGGAAGAACATACAGAATCTGCGACTGGTCCCCGACCTGAAGAACCACTCGCGTGACTGACGGGTCTTCAGACGACGGCGAGATGTCTGCTACCTTCCACACCGCGCTCGGCTGAAAACCGAACATCTTTTGCAGAAAAGACTGCACTTCTTCAGTCGTGACTGTGGCAGGGGCGGACTGTGGCGTCGCCACTGCAGGCGGCGTCTTTTTCGGGGGCGTGGTATGGGTTGCGGGCTTCGATGTCTTTGCGGTTTGGCTGAACGCCATTGCGGAACACAAAAAGAAAGTGATGATAGTTTTCATGATGGCTTTCATTGGAACGAAGAGTTTAGATCACTTCTCGTACTTTGCTGCGATGGGAAAACGGCGGCCCACGCCAAATGCTTTTTCCGTTATCTTGAGCCCGACAGGCGCTTGCTGGCGTTTATATTCGCTGCGCTCAACCATGCGCACGATCTTGAGGACTAAATCTTTGTCCAGATTTCGCTCCGACGCTATCTGCTTCACTGTTTTCATGTCTTCGATGTAGTCCTCAAGGATGACATCGAGCACTTCGTAGGGCGGCAGCGTGTCTTGGTCAGTCTGATCCGGGCGCAGTTCCGCAGATGGTGGCTTTTCAATCGTGGACCGCGGAATGATCTCACAGCAGCGATTCACGTAGGCGGCAAGCTTGTACACCATCGTCTTAGGCACATCTGAGATAACGCACATGGCGCCGGAGAGGTCGCCGTTGAGTGTGCAATAGCCGACTGCCATCTCTGACTTGTTGCCTGTCGCCAGAAGGAATGCATTCAATTTGTTCGACAATGCCATGAGAATGTTGCCGCGAATGCGCGCTTGCATGTTCTCTTCCGTCACATCTTCGTTCAATCCAGCGAACACGTCTTTAAGAGTGGCTTGGAACGATGTGAACATGTCACCGATTGGAATCAGCTCAAAACGGATACCAAGATTTTCGGCGAGCGCCTTTGCATCGTCAACGCTTCCCTGCGATGAATATGGGCCTGGCATGCCTACGCCGATAACATTCTCTTTTCCCAACGCCTCAACGGCGATCGCAGCCACCAAGGCGGAATCAATGCCGCCACTGAGACCGAGTACGGCTTTGGAGAATCCACATTTGTGGACGTAATCCCGCGTGCCAAGGACTAGGGCCTTGTAAGCTGCGGCTTCACTGCTTTCAATCGCAGGACGAACGTCCCCTCGCAGAGTATCGAGATCAAGGTAGATCAGATCTTCTTCAAAAGATTTAGCGCGCGCAATGACTGTGCCATCGGGCGCAACAGCGAGACTCGTGCCATCGAACACTACTCCATCATTCCCACCTACCTGATTCACAAGAATCACGGGGATGTGGTCTGCCTTGGCCATCGTGGCAAGCATTCTTTCGCGCACTTGCAACTTGCCCATCTGAAATGGCGAGGCGGAGATATTCAGGATCAGTCTTGCTCCCGAACGCACCAATTCTTCCACGGGATCGATGTTATAGAGACGATGTGTCCAAAAGTGCTGATCGTTCCAAGCGTCTTCACAGATAGTCAACGCGACCTTTCGGCCGGCATAGTCCAACAATTCTTGTTTTGCGGCGGGAGCGAAATTGCGCTGCTCGTCAAAGACGTCATAAGTCGGAAGCAGCATTTTCGATTGCACAAACGCGATCTTGCCTTCTCTGAGGAGAGCGGCGGAGTTCATCACGCATTTGCCCGTCCTGGCGGCAGCCGGTGTGGTGTATCCGCAGATCACTGAAATGCCTTTGGTCTGTTCAGCGATCCATTCCACTGATTCCTGGCTTTGGGTGAGGAACGCGGGACGCTCGACCATGTCACGCGCGGGGTATCCACAGACTGACATCTCAGGAAACAGAATGAGTTCAGCGCCGGCTTCACGCGCGCGAAGTGAAAAATCAACTATCTTCCTGGAGTTGCCGGAGAAATCACCGACGGTTGGGTTGATCTGGCCCAGCGCAATCTTCACACTTTTAGTGTAAAGCCTGCTTGGCACTACCGCAAAGAATCTACGGTTACCGCGCTGGTCCCGCGGAGATGAACGTCTTTGGCGGGCCGGGATCAGTGGAAGTCCCACTAGGCCTCGGATTTGGAACGCGCGTCTGTATGCCATTCGGATCAGTGTCTGGGATCTCTTCACCCGGGCGTCGCAGTGTAGGCGCGTTAGCGGGGCGCGGGCCAGTGACCGGCTTCGGTTGAGCGGTCGCCACTGCGGGATCGGTCAAAGTGATTTCCCGTTGCGTGCGGACGATTTTGTCGCCGTTCACTTTCATCACTTCGACGCGTACCACTTCATCGCCGACAAAACGGACAAACTCCACATCTTGCGGCGGCTCGCCGAAGATCCATTCCTCGTAGTTGCGGTTCTGATCGTCTTTGTCGCGGATACGCTTGGGCGGGCGTCCCATGGCCTCAGTGACCATTTCTTTATTCATCCCGACCAGCGCTTCGTGGTTCTCAATCGCCTTGCGCGCTATTGGAGGAAGTGTTTCTACGTACGCTTGAGCGGCAGACTTGACGCTAAAATCAACCACCGGATTCATGCGGGCTTTCAATTCATCGAGCGTGACTTCAGGCACGTAACCCTTGAATTCCATGGTCAAATAAGTGCCCTTAGGCGCGGGGCCCGTATCAGGTGCTTGCGCAGTATTGTTGCCAATGCCGACTTCGACATGCTGGTACCACTTGGTCTTTTTCTTTCCGCCGCCATTGATCTCAAGCACGATCTCGCTGCCCTTGAACTTCACATCGGTGATCTGCACTCGCTCGCCGGCCTTGGCGGCCATTCCCTTTGCCATCACTGCCTTCTCGAGATTAGGCCCGTCGGGATTGATGTCCCCATTCGGCATGATCACGATGCCCTCCATTCCCAGCGGGAATGGCTTACGCGTCCACACGAACTCTGAACTTAGCAGGCGCGTGATCTGCAGCTTGGTCTCCTTGCTGATGGGCGGAGCCTGGTTGGGTTTGGGATCTTTGGCAAACGCGAACGGCTGCGCTAGTAAGACAAGGATTGCTGCGATAGCGGCGAACTTGGGAGACCGGAACTGTTTCATGACGACACCGTGTTAGACGGAGTGGCTGGCACTATGATTCGCCCATTTTTTGTGAATTGCAAATGTTCCCTCGTTTTCAGGAACTCTGCCTTTAGTTGGATGCTTTTTGAAGCCGAGAGTGAGGCAAAAAGTGGAGTGTCGTCAGGACAGCAGCTAGCCGGAGACTGATACGCCCTTCCCATGTACTTTGAACGGCATCACCCGGCCGCCTTGCTGCACAATCGCTTCTTTTACGCGGGCTTGCGCGTCTGGTTCGACGAAGAAGATGACGCATCCTCCGCCGCCCGCTCCGCAGACTTTAGCCGCGCGGGCTCCTTGCTTAGTTGCGGAGGCGACAAGCTTATCAATCAGAGGAGTAGTGATGCCCGGAGCGTTGGTCTTGCGCAGCTTCCATTCTTCGCGAAGGAGGCGAGCAACCTCGGTCCATGATGCCGAACCTACGGCGCGCTCCATCTCTTGGGCTATCTGCGAAATCTGCGTGAAGTTGCGGAAAACACGCTTGTCGCCATTGATATGCGACTTGAAGACTTCCCAGTTATTAATGCCCGATTGGCGGGGCGCACCGGTGTAAGCGAGAACGAAGCGCGAGTTCATCTCTGCGTGGCTGACCGGCAGCTCTTCCCGGTGAACACCGTCTTCGCGAAGGTGGATGGCGCTCACGCCACCATAAAGCGCGGGATAGTAATCCTGGCATCCGGTAGGGACGCGAATGAGCTGCGCTTCAACATTCTGCGCGATCTGACGGATCTGTTCTTTGCTCAGCTTGCGTCCAGTGAGACGGGCTAAAGCGGTGGTGGTAGAGATCATCAAGGCAGACGAACCAGAGATTCCTGCGCCGGCGGGAGATTCAGAGTGGGTCTCCAGCGTGAAGCCGGACTTCAGCTTCTCTTCTTGCAGGAAGAACCGGCAGAGATATCCGGCGAGAGGATGATTGAAACCTGGGGCCTTCAGGAGCGAAGGCACGTTCGGGAATCTATCTTGCTTTTTCGTATCGCGTGAGCGAAGGGTGATTGCCGGTGAAGATGCAGGAGTGATCCGGCATTCGGTCATCACGCTCACACCCACGTTGACAGTGACTGCGCCTGGATGAAAAAGGTAGAGCGGCCACATGTCCAGCGTTCCGCCGGCAAGGTCCACGCGGCAACAGGCACGCGCAACCATGCCTTTTGTTTTATCTGGGTGTTTAGCCATTCGGGAGAGCGTCACTCGGTGAAGAACTGGCCGATGTTGCGGAATTTGTCGTAACGCGCGGCAACTAAAGAATCCACGGATTGTGAGCGTAATTCCGAAAGATACTTTTGTAAGGAGGCATCCAGCAACGCAGCGGCTTTTTCATGGTCAAGATGCGCGCCGCCTTCCGGCTCAGGAACCACGTCATCGACCAGCTTCAGCTCGCGCAGGTCGCGCGCGGTGACTTTTAGCGCACTGGCAGCGAGCTCTTTCTTCGAGGCATCCCGCCACATGATGGAGGCACAGCCTTCAGGAGTAATGACCGAGTAGACCGAATTTTCCATCATCAACACGCGGTCGGCCACGGCAATCGCGAGTGCGCCGCCGCTGCCTCCTTCACCAGTGATGGTAGTGATGATAGGAACCTTCAGGCGAACCATCTCGCGCAGGTTGCGGGCTATGGCTTCGGCTTGTCCGCGCTCTTCTGCGCCTAGACCGGGATATGCGCCCGGCGTATCCACGAATGTGAGGACGGGGCGATGAAACTTTTCCGCCATCTTCATGGTGCGTAATGCCTTGCGATAGCCTTCAGGATTCGCCATGCCGAAGTTACGGTAAACCTTCTGCTTCGTGTCGCGCGCCTTCTGATGGCCAATTACCATGACCTCTTCGCCATGGAAGCGGGCCATACCGCAGACGATGGCGGGGTCGTCGCCGAATGCGCGGTCTCCGTGGATCTCACTCCAGTCGGTGAAGATGCGTTCGATGTAATCGAGAGTGTAAGGACGCTGCGCGTGTCGGGCGAGTTCCGTGCGCTGCCATGCGCTCATGCTGGCGCCCACTTGGTTGCGCAGGGTGTTTAATTTTTCGAGCAGTTGATGAAGTTGTTCTTTAGCAGCTTGGTTGTCGCCGGCGAGCGACTCCAGCTTTCCGAGCTGGCGCTCCATCTGTTCCAGTTCTTGTTGGGTCTTGGAAACCTTGTCCATAGTGGGTCTTGCAGCGGGACTAGTCGATCACGCGTACGCTGTTGCGTCCGCAAAGCTCTTCCACGCGATTGATGAAGGCGCGGTCAGCCTGCACATTATAGCCTTCCGCCTCCAGCACGACCAAAAAGTCACGCGGGCGCTCGAGGTCAAATAACACTTTGGCAGCGCCTTTGCGCTCGACGCATAGTGATTGGAGGGCATCTACGGTGCTGTTCGTGGCAGTGTCTAACGGGACGCGGATGCGAATGGAGTTAGGAAGCTTGGGCTGGGCGTCTTCCAAGGGAGTGATCTGGCTGAGGGCGAGCTTGGGCGCCGCGCCTTCTTCGATCCGCACCGTGGCGCTTACCAGTACCGGAGATTCGATCTTCAACTTCTCTGAGAGCTTACGATAGGCTTCAGGGAAGACCAGCACATCCACTTTGCCGGACATGTCTTCGAGGGCAGCCTGCGCGTAGAGGTCGCCTTTTTTCGATTTCAGGACTTTAATGCCTGTGAGGACGCCAGCGGCACGAATCTCGTCTTTACCGGTTCCCTGCTTCATCTCTGAGATAGCGCGCGTGTCGAGTGCGTTGAAGTCACTGAGTTTGTCTGCGTATTTTTCCAGTGGATGACCGGTGATGAAGAAGCCGAGAATCTCTTTTTCGGCAGCGAGACGCTGGAATTCGTCCCACTCAGGGACTGCCGGGAGCTTTTCTGGCGACGCCGCTCCGGGAGAATCGTCGTTGAAGACGCCGAAGAGGCCGTGCTGGCCGGATTCGGCGTCGCGCTGTGCTTTTTGTGCGCGCTCTATGGCTTTATCTACAACGGCGAAGAGTTGCGAGCGAGAGCCGAGGGCGTCCATGGCACCGCTTTTGATCAACGACTCGAGTACGCGCTTGTTGAGCAAGCGCAGGTCCACACTCTCGCAGAAGTCAAAGAATGATGTGTACCTGCCGGACTTCTTGCGGCCGGCGACGATGGATTCGATGGCATTGTGTCCGACGTTCTTGACTGCAGCTAGGCCGAAGCGGATGGCGTTGCCGTGCGGCGTGAAGTTGGCGTCAGAGACGTTGATATCGGGCGGCTCCACGGCAATCCCCATCTCGCGGCATTCGTTGATGTACTTCACCACATCGTCAGTGCTGCCCGTTACTGAAGTGAGCAGTGCCGCCATGAACTCAATGGGGTAGTGCGTTTTGAGATATGCGGTCTGAAATGCGAGGAGCGCATAGGCGGCGGAGTGCGATTTGTTGAAGCCGTAACCGGCAAACTGCTCCATCAGGTCGAATATCTTTACGATCTTGCGCTCGTTGAAGCCGCGCTCTTTCGCGCCGGAGACAAAGCGCTCGCGCTGTTTCGCCATCTCTTCCGCGTTCTTCTTACCCATGGCGCGGCGTAGCAGGTCGGCTTCGCCGAGCGAGTAGCCGGCCAAACGGTTGGCGATCTGCATGACTTGCTCTTGATAAACGATGACTCCCAGGGTCTCCTTCAAGATTTCTTCGAGTTCAGGAAGTTCGTATTCGACTTTCTTCTTTCCCGCTTTGCGGTCGATGAAGTCGTCGATCATGCCGCCCTGTATGGGGCCGGGGCGGTAGAGCGCGTTCAACGCTGTCAGGTCTTCGACGACTGTGGGCTTGTACCTGCGCAGAACGTCCCGCATGCCGCTTGATTCAAACTGGAAGACGCCGGAGGTGAGTCCTTTGTGGAAGACCTTTTCATATGTCTGCTGATCGTCGAGAGGAAGGGCGTTCAGATCGAGTTGAATCCCACGCTGCGCGATCAACTTCAGCGCGTCATCGAGAATAGTGAGTGTCGTCAGGCCGAGGAAGTCCATCTTCAGCAGCCCGATCTTCTCAATGGCCTTCATGTCGAAGGCAGTCACGATTTCGTCGTTCTTCGTCTTGTGCAGCGGAACCAGCTCGATGAGCGGTTGCGGCGCGATGACAACGCCCGCCGCGTGGACGCCGACATTGCGCACCAGGCCCTCGAGCTTGCGGGCGGTGTCCATCAACTGCTTCACTTGCGGCTCAGAGTTGTAGGCCTGTGCGAGCGGCGGGGAATCTTTCAGCGCATCTTCGAGCGTGATGTTCAACGTGGTGGGCACCATCTTGGCGATGCGGTCCACCTCGTTGTAGGGCATGTCCATAGCTCGGCCCACGTCTTTGATCGCCGCCTTGGCGGCCATGGTCCCGAAGGTGATGATCTGCGCGACGTTCTCGCGACCGTACTTTTGCGTGACGTAATTGATCACTTCGCCACGGCGGTTCATGCAGAAGTCGATGTCGATATCTGGCAAGGACACGCGCTCAGGATTCAGGAAGCGCTCGAAGAGAAGCTCGTTCTGCAGAGGATCGATGTCGGTGATCTCCATTGCGTACGAAACGAGCGAGCCCGCCGCGGAACCACGGCCCGGGCCTACCGGAATGTTGTTGACCTTTGCGTAGCGGATGAAGTCCCACACGATGAGGAAGTATCCGCTGAACTGCATCTGCTGGATGATCTTGATCTCCAGCGTTAGCCGCTGTTCGTAATCCGATACTGTCTTCTTCAGTTTTCCGCTATGCGTGAGCAGGCGCATCTGCTCGAAGCGCTTGGCCATTCCCTGTCGCGCGACATGTTCGAAGTACGTGTCGGCGGTGTGGCCATCGGGGACGTCGAACTTCGGGAAAGGATTTTTCACCTTTTCCAGTTTTACGTTGCAGCGCTCGGCGATGCCCATGGTGCGGGACAGAACTGCGGGCGCTTCTTTGAACACGCGCCCCATCTCGTCCGCATTCTTTACGAAGAACTGGTCTCCATGGAATTTTAGGCGATTCGTATCGTGGACTGACTTTCCAGTCTGTACGCAGATCAGAACGTCATGGGCGTGCGCGTCGCCCTCACAGAGGTAATGCGAGTCATTGGTGGCGACCATGGGCAGGCCGAGATCTTGTTCCAGGCGGAACAAATCTTTATGGATGCGGTGTTCTTCCGGCAGGCCTTGGTCTTGAATCTCTATGAAAAAATTGTTTTTGCCGAAAATCTCGCTGTATTGTCCGGCGGCGACTTTGGCCTTTTCGTAGTGGCCTTCCATCAACTCTTCGCAGACTTCGCCGGCAAGACATCCAGAGAGACCGATCAGACCTTTCGAGTGCTCGGCTAAAAACTTTTTGCTAACACGCGGCTTGTAATACATACCGTGCAACGAAGCTTCGGAGGTGATCTTGACCAGGTTGCGGTAGCCTTCGTCGGTCTCGGCGAGAACAAGAAGATGGTTGTACTTGTCGCCTTCGGGCGCGGCGCGGTGGTCGTCTTTCTTGCAGATGTAGAGTTCGCATCCGATGATCGGCTTTACGTCGGCAGCTTTCGCCGCCTGGTAGAAGTGCCACGCTCCGAAGATGTTTCCGTGGTCGGTCATGGCGACCGACTTCATACCCTGTTCCTTCACCCGGGCGACGAGTTTTTCCGGCTCGCAAGCGCCATCCAGCAATGAGAAATGGGAATGGAGATGAAGGTGGGTGAATTCAGACATTGGGCTATGTCTATTTTAATTGTTGCGTCACGATTTCCGAACCCGAGAAAGGGCTTAGCCTGTGCATAACAAGGACAAAACAAAAAATGCAGGGCCGCAGCCCTGCATTCGTGGATGCCTTGAACAAACTACTTCTTTTTCTTCGCAGTCTTTTTTGCGGGCTTCTTAGCGGCGGCCTTCTTGGCAGGCGCTTTCTTAGCCGGCTTCTTCGGAGCAGCTTTTTTAGCAGCCGGCTTCGTCGCGGTTTTCTTGCTTTTGCCGGCAGCCACCTTCTTCGCAGCATCTGCCGCGGCCGTAGCCGCTTTTACAACCGAGCCCACAGCCTTGCCTACAACCGCCGCTGCTTCTTCGAGCGGCGTCGGATTACCGAATTCATCTACCATCATACCCTCCTGTTTTTGCTCAGTTGCCGGCTTTCTACCACGTTTTCCTTTTACGCCATCTAAAGATTTCTTGCGCGCCTTACGCGGAGGCGGAGGCGGCGCCACCGGCTCCGGCGGCGAATACGGCTTCAAGAACTTGATGATCTCAGGCTGCGTGCGCAGCTTGTTGTCAAGCAGCAGCATGAAGACTTCTTCGGCCAGCTTCGGGTACTCGGGCAGTTCCGGGGTGATGCGTAGTTCGGCCATCTCAGGAAGTGGCAGGCGCTTCTTGAGGTCGCGCCACTTGCCAAAGTAATCATTGAGCCGACGCGTGACCGAACCGTTCTTGGTGGTGGCGGCGGTGAACAGGATCGTTTCGGGCTTGGAGTTCTGCAGGAAGGTCCAAGCCTGTGAATTCGTGGCAATGTCTTTGGCCATCAATTTCTTTTGGAATTCCTTGGAGTCTTCTTCCAGGTTCTTCCACGCCTGGACGAATGACTTCCGCGGTATCGCTTGTTCCAGCGCATGAGTATCCGTGCTGTTCATCTTGGCCGTGATGAAGTACATCACCGCCGGCCCGGAATCCACGGTGTAGCCCAGGTTCACCATCTGCTGGCGGACCTTCATCAGATGGTTCAGCCCCGGCACATCCACTTTGGCCACTGACCAGTGCGGATGTAGGACTTGCAGCCATCCTTCTTTTTCCAGCGCGCGCATGACCTTCAACGGATCAGTCTCATGCGCAACCTGCTCGATCTCATGCCCGATCAGTTTGCGGTTCACGTGGCTGATGTAATCGTTCTCTTTGGCTGCGTCATAACGGCCTTGCGTGCGCTCTTCCAGAGTGAAATCAAACCTGGCACAGAAACGCGTGGCACGGATCATTCGCGAAGGCTCTTCCAGGAACGAATAGTTGTGAAGAATGCGGATCAGCTTGCCTTCAATGTCTGCCACGCCATTGAAAGGATCAAGCAGCAAGCCGCGCGAACCCGGATTCAATGACAGCGCCATAGCATTCATGGAAAAATCGCGGCGACGAACGTCTTCATTGATGGTTGCGGGACTCATCTCAGGCGGCTTTCCCGGCTTGTCATACACTTCGTTGCGGGCGCTGGTGATCTCGCCACGCAGGTTGCCGGGCAAAAGCACGAAGACTGTCTTAACGTTCTCGTCAGTGCCCTCGATGACGGCGCCGGCTTTTTCCAGATCTTTTACAAGTTTCAACGCGTTGCCTTGCACGGCAAAATCGAGATCGCGAATGGTGGCGCCGCCGATAATGTCACGCACTACGCCGCCCACCAGATGCACATTCATCTCATGCTCGCGAGCAACGTCTTGCACCAGCTTCACTCCGCGCTGCTGTTCCGGCGTGAGCCGGCTTTCCATCATGTAAATGTAATCAGCCATGTGTGATCAGTCGTTTAGTCGATTTCCGGCTCTCGGCCCGTATCGCGGGTGTCTCTAAGGCAGTATTTTCCCGGCGCAGGCCAAGCCGCTCTTTATTCTCTGCTTGTAAGTGGCTACGAGATATAGACTTAGACAGCTTTCCATGAGAATTGCTAAACGCAACACAATAACATAAGAGGTTACCAGTTGGCTACATTGGGGTGCAGCATTAGATTTTAGTGCGAGAATCTATCAGCAGGCGTTTCCCGTTTCCGGTTTCCCGAAAAACCGTTCCCGGGAAACGGGAACCAATAACGGGAAACATTTCTTAATGCCATCCACTCATAAAAAGGTCGTCGTCCGTAAGATCACCCGCGATGCGATCAGCGGATATGTGTCCCCGGCGAGCTTCGTTTCAGAGGGCAAGCTAGAATTGCTTTCCACCGCAGGCAATCTCGTACGCATTGATCTTGCAGAAGTGAAGTGCGTTTACTTTGTCCGCGACTTCAACGACCCGGAAGGTACCAGCCGCAAGACCTTCACTACCCGTCCTCGTACCGAAGGACTTTGGGTTCGGCTCAAGTTTAAAGACAACGACGTGGTCGAAGGCCTTATGCCCAATGACCTCACGCAGATTCCTGCGGACGGCTTTCTGCTCAACCCGCCGGACACGCGCGGGAACACACAACGCATTTTCGTTCCCCGGTCAGCGCTAGCGTCTCTGACGGTGCTTGCAGTCATTGGTGGCATGCAAGGGCGCAGACGTCCAGCGAAAGACGAAGTCAGCCAAGAAACGTTGTTCCACGAATGAAAAGCGCATCCGTTTCCGGATGCGCTTCCCTCTTACATTTACTTGTCCCTACTGCGTGACTGTCTTCACTGCGTCCCCGACCTTGAATCCGGAGCCGGAAACGACTGAGCATACTGAAGAGCCATCATCCACGTCAGTGACTTTCACTACGCCGATCTTATCAGTCATGCGGCGAATCACTTTGCCGGTGGATGGGTCTTTGATCTCACGTATCACGCGTTCCACGTTCAGCGTGTCGCCGACCTTCACGCCATTCTTGCTGCCTACATTCAACACGATGCCGCCGTCCACGGAAGCGACTAGGCCTTCAACGGTGATGGTGCGGGCGACCAGCTTGGTGTTGTCGGCGATCACCTCAGTGCTCATCTGCTCCACGGCCTGCTTCACCGCTTCACCGATGATAGTGTTTTGAAAACCGCTGCTACCGAAATCTACGTTGCCACCGCCAAAGCCGCTCCATCCGCCGCCGCCACCCAGAAGGCCGGTGCTTGAACGCTTAGACTCGCCTTTGCCTTCGGCCACGCCCAGGATCTCAGCCGTATCAATGTCCACGATGCGCGCATCGAGCGCCACCACCGCTTTGGACTCTTTATGCGAGAAGCCGCCGACGCCGAAGCGCCCGAAGCCACCGCCTCCGCCGCCGACGTTCTGGTTCTTATTGTCATTTCCGAACTGCGTGATGCTGCCCACAATGATCGCGTCAACACCCAGCAGCTTGCCCAGCTTCGCGGCGGAATTTGGATTCGCGCGATCACTGTTAGAGAAGTTTTGCTCTGCCAGTATCTTCTCCATCGCCTTGCGCTCGATGACGGAGTAAGTGCCATCCTTAACGAGGTACTTCACCAGCAGGTCAGAGATACCTTTGCCGATGTCAACGTCAGAACCGAACAGCGCTGCAGAATTGGAACGCACAGTGGCGTAATCGAAATCAAATACCGCTACACGTTTCTTGCGTCCGCCGGCTGCCGGCGTGGCTTGTGCCTGTGCTATTACGCCCAACAACGTGACGAGTGCGCACACAGTTAAGAATGAACGTTTCATTGTCCCCCGCCTCCTGAAAACAGAAAATACCGCAGTGCTTTGCGGCGAGAATCTTACTTTTCACACTTTGCGGTGTCAATAATCTCGCCGCTCACAATCTGTGTAAAATCTTTTGCATGCCTGAACTCACACTGAAACAGGTTGCGGCAAGACTGGACGCGCGGCTGGATTCGCAGTTGATGGCTCAAGAGAGCGTTATGGTTCGCGGCGTGGCTGGCATCGAGACCGCGACGCCCGGTGAAATCACTTTCATTGCCAATCCTAAGTACGCGCCGCTGGCGCGGACTACGCAAGCCTCGGCCGTGCTGGTGACAGAAGATTTTTCTGCGCTGCCTACGCAAACCACTTCCGCGTTGCGCACGAAGAATCCGCACTTAGCCTTCGCGAAGGCCATTGAACTTTTTCAGCAGCCGCCGAGGTACGCTGCCGGGATTCACCCGAGTGCTGTGATCGAGGCTTCGGCCAAGATCGGGAAGAACTGCCATATCGGGGCCTGCGTGGTGATCGGCAAGGACGTCGTCATCGGAGATGACTGCGTGCTGCTACCGCACGTTGTTCTTTATGACGGCGTGCAGATCGGCAACAATCTGCTGGCACATTCTCACGTGTCGGTTCGTGAGAACTGCCGTATCGGTGACAATGTGATCTTGCAGCCGGGCGTGGTCATCGGCTCGGACGGATTCGGTTTTGCCAAGACCGATGACAACAAATGGTACAAGGTCTTCCAGTCGGGCATCGTTGTGATCGAAGACAACGTTGAGGTCCAAGCCAATTCCTGTATCGACCGCGCGTCCATAGGCGAGACTCGCATCCGAGCCGGCGCAAAGATAGATAACCTTGTGCAAGTCGCTCACAGTTGTGACATCGGCGAAAACACTTTGCTCTGTTCGCAAGTCGGCCTGGCGGGTTCGACCGAAATAGGAAAGAATGCCATTCTTGCCGGCCAGGTGGGTGTGGTTGGGCACCTGAGAATCGGAAATAACGTGATTGTCACTGCTCAAAGCGGCATTCCCGGAGACGTGGAGGATGGCAAGGTAGTCAGTGGATCGCCCGCCTTTGACAACAAGCAATGGCTGAAAAGCGTTTCTATATTCAATAAGTTACCCGAATTAGCTAAAGCCGTGCGTTCTGCCACTTCCGCCGCGCAAACCAGCAAAAAAGATTGACCATTTTTTAACGTTTAGCGGGAAAAGTGCATCCAAGAGAAGCAGAGTTGCTGTAATCCTTTCTTGTAGTTGGCGCAAACCGGAACCTCAAGTAAGATTCACCCGCTGCACCGATCCACCAGAAACGATCACATGTTCATTTTGGACACTGAATCCAAGAAAACTGAAGTCGCGCCCATTCGAGTTCTCCTGCTCGACGACCGTCCGGATCTCTTGATCCTGAGGTCTGCCATCCTTCGACAGAACGGTTATGAAGCTATTACTTCCTCTTCTATCGAAGAAGCAGAGTCCAAGCTGGAAGATTGCGATATTGCCATCCTCGACTATCACCTCGGACAAGGACGATTTGGAACGACGGTAGCTGAGAGCTTGCGCGAAAAGCGTCCACAAGTTCCCATCATTATTTTGTCGGCTACGCTCGAACGAAAATTTGGCGGCGTGGAAGACATGCACCTGCTGAAGGGCCATAGTTCTGTCGAAGACATGCTGGCAGCGTTGCGGTCGTTCGAAGCTAAACGGCGCGGCAAACCGGTGGTGGTGGATGCGCGAAGCTTCTACTATTCGCGTATCAGCATGGCCATGGGCGATGACATCGTGCTTGAGATCATGGACGAAGAGGGTAACTGGCAATACGTGAACGACACCTTCGCCAAACTCTACGACAAGAAGCGAACGTGGTTCCTGGGCAAGAACCTTTTTGATGAGTTTCCTGAACTTCGCGGCGAGTGGCAAGAGATTTTGCAAACCGTAGCCACCACCCGGGAAACCTACGTGGATCGCAGTTTCCGCGGCATTCCCAAGCTGCCGAAGAAGAATTCTAGTTGGACGTGGAATGTTCTCGTATTCCCTCTGAAGTTGCATGATGAGCGGAATGGCGTTGTACTGACGGCGCGGGTGATCGAGAAGAAAGCCTAACGGACTTCGCCTCAAGTTCGCGCTACACTGGAAGAGTGAATCGCGTTGGTCTTACCCTTTTGGCTGCTTGCCTGCTCCTTTCCGGATGCACTGCGCATGTGGTTGAGGTGGACATCGTAAATCACCGGCCCCAAGCTATTCGCAATATCGAAGTGAGTTTTGGCGGCGGGACTTATGGCAAATCTTCAATCGCGGCGGGCGCCACCAATCACAATCGCATCAAGGTCTTCAGCCTGGCGCCGATCCAAGTCCAGTTTGACGATGCCGCGGGAAAACACGTCACGACGGACGGACCCAAGCTGGGCAAAAATGCCGAAGGCGCAGTCACGTTGACGATCGATGCCGGTGGCCAGCATTGGACTGGCGGCGCAAAGTAGCTACAAACCTTCTATAACCACCAAGTCCGCTTCGGAGCACGACTGACGGATCGATTTCGCCTTCGCATACTCGGTCGATGCCCACCATGCCTTCGCCCTATCGACGTTCGGAAATTCGAGGATCACCATGCGGTTGGGCTTGTACGAACCTTCGAGCGATTCAGAGCGTCCGCCGCGGGCCAAATACCTCCCGCCATACTGTTCAATGGACGCCGGGGCGAGGATTTTGTAGTCCTCATAGCGTTTCGGGTCTTTCACGGTCACATTCACGACTATGTATGCAGACATGATGTCCTCCCTTATTTCATCTCTTCCGGCAGCGCGCTGGCGATTTTGTCGCGCACGGCTGCCATTAATTGTTCGCGGTCAGTAAAGTCCGCTGGCGACATGGCTGGATGAAACACGAGGGTCGCCGTTCCCTTTTTAATTTTCCAAGTCTTTTTGGGCATCATGATCTCCGTGCCGTAGATGGTCATAGGAACGACTTTCATTCCACTTTCCATCGCTAGATGGAAAGGCCCTTTCTTGAACGGGAGCAGTTTGCCGTCAGGCGAGCGTGTGCCTTCAGGAAACACCGTGATATTTATGCCCGAACGCATCACTTCCGTCGCGCGCTGGATGCTGGCGATCGCCGCTTCGCGATTGCTACGGTCCACGGGGACAAATGAAGCCATTTTCATGGCCGTGCCTAGCAGCGGAATACGAAATAGTTCTTTCTTTACTAACACGGCGCTGCGTCTGGGAATACTGGGCACTACTAAGGGCGGGTCCAGATTTGAGACATGGTTGCACATATAGATATATGTGCCGTTGTTATCGAAGTTATCCAGCCCGCGCACATCTACGTGGACGCCTGCGATCTTCGCACCGGTGAAAGCTGCCCACATCGCCGCGCGATACATCCATTCCACACTGCCGGTGATGAGCGTCCAAGGTATGCCAACGATCCCAATGAGCGGGATCATGATGGCGTAGAACAGCGCCCAAATAATTACGCGTATCACGCCCGGTGCTCGGCTTTTGGCATGGATTGCAGGCTTTGCGGCAGTTTTTCATAAATGTTGCCGAATCCGCCATTGGAAAGGATGGCGACAACATCGCCACTGCGCAGTTCGGGCGCAATGGTATCGACAATGGCGTCAGCATCGCGCAGCTCGCGGGCGTTGCGGCCCTGCGCTTTGATCAGGCTCACAACCGCTGCGGTCGTGAGACGTTCGTTCTCAGCGATCGCCTCCGGTTTGAAGATGCTTGTGATGATGGCCTCATCAGCGATGGCCAAGCTTTCCGCTAATTCTTTCTCGAAGACTTTACGCCGCAGCGTATTCGACCGAGGTTCGCAGATCGCCCACAGCCGGGAGTTCGAATAACGCGTGCGAAGCGCTTTCAAGGTTTCCGATATCGCCGTCGGATGGTGGGCAAAGTCATCAATGATCGTGATGCCGTTGACCTGCGCCTTCACCTCAAGCCGGCGTTTCACACTCTTGAACGTAGCTAAGGCCTTCGCAATATCCGGAACTTTTACTCCATAGGAATAAGCCAGAGCGGCGGCGGCAGTCGCGTTCAATACGTTGTACTCACCGGCCAGAGAGAATTCGAGCTCAGCCCATGGCTCCCCTTGTTTCAAAATCCTCCAACTAGTCTTCTCCGGAGCGAACTTGAGATCGACGATGCGCCAGTAGGCGCCCGCAGAAAAACCGTACCGCTCTACCTGACAGAAGGCCCTGGCAACGCATTCGTCCACATTCACATTCGCGTCATAGGCGATGATACGGCCGCGTTGCGGGACCAGGTTTACCAGGCGCTTGAATGCGGTCTTCACCGCATCGAGGTCTCTGTATATGTCAGCGTGATCAAATTCCACGGAGGTCAGGATTACCGCGTCAGGAAAGTAGTGTAGAAACTTCGGTCCCTTATCGAAGAATGCAGAGTCGTACTCGTCGCCCTCCACCACGAAGATGGCGCCTGGATTCAACGCGAAGCTGCTGCCGAAATTTTCCGCGATTCCGCCGACCAGGAACGACGGCTGCGCCTGAGCCGTCTCCAACATCCATGCCAGCATCGATGTGGTGGTGGTTTTGCCATGCGTACCCGCCACCACTAGTTTTTCTTTTCCCGCCAGAAAGTCCTCGTGCAACGTCTGCGGCAACGAACGCATAGGAATGCGGCTGTTCAATACCTCTTCCAGTTCAACATTGCCACGCGATATGGCGTTGCCTACTACAACAAACTCCGGCTTGGGATGAAGATTTGCAGCGGAGTAGGGCTCCATTATCTTGATGCCCCGGTTGCGCAAAAAATCTGACATTGGCGGATATGCAGCAGCGTCAGAGCCGGTGACTTCATATCCGCGCTCTTGTAAAAGCGCCGCTAGCGAGGCCATGGCCGTGCCGCAGATGCCGATGAGGTGTACGCGCTTGCCAGTCCGGTTGTCAGGAGAGGCGTTCATGGCCGGCATGAGAGCGTCACCTCATCTGATGTAACGTTGAGTTCGACCTGCATGCCGAGTGGTAAACATAGATTTGGCGCCGGATCCGGCTTGACGTGCCCTGAACGCAAACCGATTCCCACGGGAATCCGCAGATCTGCAACCACATTGCGGATAGATTGCACTAGCGTGTAGTCCTGCCCGCCGGGTTGGGAGCAATCCACCATCTCGCCGAAACAGATTCCTCGCACGCCTTTCAACTTTCCCGACAGCTTTAACTGCATAAGCATGCGGTCGATCTGGTACGGCTTGGTCGCAATGTCTTCGATGAAGAGAACGCTTCCCTCGGTCTGAATCTCATAGGGTGTGCCCAGCGACGCCGCGAGCATCGACAGGCATCCGCCGTAAAAAATCCCAGTCACATTGCCTTCAGTGACCTGTTGCACTCGCGCGCTGTATTCGAATCCGCTGGTCACATCGTCAATGAAAGTTCCTCGCGCAAATTGTTCGCGGTCAGAGACCGCCATGGGACCGTGGAAGGTCACCAAATCAGCGTAGTCACAAAAATATGTGAGCAATGAGGTGGCGTCGCTATATCCCATAAAGAACTTGGGGTGCGCCCGGATCACATCAAGGTCGATGCGGGGCAAGAGGTGATTTGTTCCATAGCCGCCGCGCGCGCAGACAATGCCATCAATATCGCTGCGCTTGAACATCTTGTGCACTTCCCACGCACGACGAATAGCGTTCCCCGCGAAATAAAGTTCGCTGTCGAAGATGGAATCAAAATATGTGGTCTTGAATCCCAGCTTCTGCAGAGAGGCGCATGATTCGTCCAACTGTTGTTTTTTGATCTGGCTGGCCGGAGCGATAATGCCGAGCGTGTCGCCTGCGCGCGGGATCTTCGGAATATTTCTTGCAGGCTTGCCGGGCTCGCGCATCTGCCTATTGTAAGTTAAGCGGCGAATTCGCCGGATTCTTCGATGCTCGCCGGTCCCCGCAAGATGACGTCTTCCTGCTCCCACGTCACGATCTGCAATCCACCTTCAGAACGAACGCGCACAGGCGAGACCACAAGGTCCGCAGCGATGGCTGCAACTGCCGCCGCGCACGATCCCGTACCAGATGATTGAGTCGCCCCGACTCCGCGCTCGAAGAACCGCGCCTCGATCTCCGACGAGCGCAGAACTTGCACAAAACTCACGTTCACGCCTTTGGAAAAAACTTTCTTGGCCTGGATCTCAGCGCCGCGCTTCTTCCAATCGAAATCAAAGCTCTCAACGAAGACCACGAATTGCGGATTGCCCATGGAAAGTTTCATGCCCTTTAACTTTCCTACGGGCAGGAACATCTCCATCACGCCTTCCAGTTCAGGCTGGCCCAGGTTGGTCTCGAATTCAAAATCATTGCCGTCACGCGCCCGTAGCTTGCAAGGTCTTACTCCCGCGCCGGTGCGCACACGCACTAATTCGCTGCCATGCAGCGTGTGCCAATACGCAGCCACGCATCGCGTTCCATTTCCTGATATCTCCGCGGGGCTGCCATCCGCGTTTATAAGGCTGGCATCGACGTCCGCATCTGCGTCCGGGCTAGGCGCTATCCACTCCACGCCGTCTGCTGCAAACTCTTTGCACATCTTCTTGGAAACTGCGGACCGATGCTCCGCCGCCATCTGGTCCTGGCCCACAAGCAGAAACACGTTTCCGCAACCACTGGCTTTTACGAACTGGATCCCCGATTCACTCACTCGCTTCGTTTCCCCTGATCGATTCGACTCGCACGATGCCGGTCGTGCTTTGCAATTTCTTCAGCAACGCCATGTGGTCTCTATGCTTCGCGTCCACCGTGAACTGCACCCGGTGTCCACCGTTGGAAGGCGCAATGGCGATGCTTTTCGTGATCAGTCGTAGCTCCTCCATCACGCGGTTCACGGTCGCGATCAGCTGGTCTGGATAATTTCCCATGACCTCATAACACATGGTCAGAGGTTTGAAGTTAAAACGTGCTTCCATCTTGCCCAGCAACGTGAGCGCCACGAGAATCACGATCGTGGCAAAGATCGCGGACAAGTACTCACCGCCGCCTACCGCCATGCCAATAGATGCGACCACGAACAAAGTGGCTGCCGTGGTAACGCCCGTGACCGTCGCTCCCGAGTGCAGGATCGCGCCGGCGCCGATGAATCCGATCCCCGGAATGATCTGTGCCGAGATACGGCTGGGGTCGAAATTCGCGCCAGCGGTGGAATGTGAATAGCGCATAGACAGTAGCGTATACATGGCGGCGCCGAAACAAATGAACATGTTCGTGCGTAACCCCGCCGGTTTGTGCCGCAGCTCACGCTCCAAGCCGATGATGCCGCCCAGCACCGCCGAGACGACCAGCTTCAACACCGTCTCAGAGACGAATGTTGCCAGGTCCATCTTCGGCGAGAATGTTTCCCAAAGCAGATGCATGCGCGAAGGATTTTATCACCGCGGGGGCGATACTCTGGCGTGGCTTTGATAGATGCGGGCGGGAGGCTGTCCGTTAGTATGCAGGACTTCCAACTCCTCTAGGTCGTCGGGATGTTTCTTGACGGCCACACTTACCGGATCGTCGCCGATGGAGATCACAACATTTGCGTTTTTCGCTGGAGCTTCGAGCGCGCGCTGCCAGTATCCCCAATTGTTTTCAGTCACCACTTGCTTCAGCGGAATGCCGGCACGTTGCAACGCCCCTACATGGTCTGCCGTGTACATGATGTAAGTGGTGTCTTTGGGAAAGAAACGTAGTTCATTGGCCAGTGCGGTCTCGAACCCGATGCGGGTGACGGCATTCGCCCTCGCTTCGCGTAAGCACAAAGGTACACCGCGGACCACGCTTACATAACTCAAGGCGGCGACCAGGGCGAACACGGCCACCGCGATCAGATTGAATCGGCGCGAGTAGTTCACGCGCAGGACCAACTCGAGGCCCAGCCCGGTGAAGACCGCAATCACGGGCAGAAGTTGCAAGCCATAACGAACGTTGTAATACGAGTACGGCGTCCAGACTGGAATGAAGATGGGCACGCCGCCATAGGCAATACAAAAAATGTAAAACGGCAAAGGTAGCCATAGCAGCAGTGCCGGCCGCCATTGTTTGCGCAGAGCGCCTAGCAGACTCGCCAGTACGGCGATGTGCAGCAAAACGTTCTGCCATTTGTCGTCGCCAACATTGAGCTTGGCGCACTTGATGAAGTAGATCCATGCCACCCAAGGACTGCGGTATCCCGGATGAGGCGAGCCACCGGCTGCCATGGTTCGCGCTGCAATGGCGCGCGCGGAATAGGGACCGTTGGCAAATTCCAACGCGTTGTGAAAGACCAGCCAGTTGTATCCCAGCCATGAGAGCGGCGGAATGACGACGAGCACAGCAAAGATTATCGGATTACGGCCAAGTGATGCTCTAACTTCAGAGCTGCTGCGACTGAAATAAAACAACGCACACAGCGCAACCACGGCAGCAAGCACCCAGCCGTCATATCGCGTGTACATGGCGGCAGCCAGCGCAATACCGCATTTCGTAAGCGCACTACCAGCGGTCAACCCGCGCTGTTCACTGATGCCTTGAACGAACTCGATCAAGTAAGCAATCGCCCAGACCATCGCTGCCAAATAGATCGACTCCGTCATCGCCGTCGATTGCAGATACAAAAGATTTGGATTGCATGCGTAGATCAGCGCTGCCAGCCAAGCCGCAGGACGCGATGCAAGTCGCGAGACGATGCCGTACACCCCGACCGTGCCAAACATAAAGGCCAGCATTGACCAGATCGACCCGGCGATGCCCGTTTGCCAGGCTACGTCAGAGGCGACGAACGGCAGCATCAACACATGCGGCAACGGCAGCCAGACCGTGCCTAGTTGCAGCGGTCCAGGCGTGAGGGAATCAATCACACGGCGCGCGATGTTGATGTGCGCGACCGCATCGCCGTATAGAAGTATTTCGTTGTGCCGAAAGAACCAAGCAAATGCGACCAGCGCCATGACCGTGCTGATGATGGTCAGCACCGTCTCGTCGGAGTGGGGATTCTTGCGCAAGCGTTTGCTGAGGGAGCTAGTCCTCTAGATGGCTGAGTTCGCGAAAGAGTTCGAAGCGAGCATCGATCTCGGCGCGCTTGAGTGTCTTGAACCGCTCGGGGCCGAATTTCTCCACGGCAAACGAGCCCATCACGCCGCCGAAGAACATCGCCCGCTTGAATACTTCGCGGTTTAACTCGCTCTGCGCGGCTATGTATCCCATAAACCCGCCCGCAAAGCAGTCCCCAGCTCCCGTGGGATCCACTACTTCTTCCACGGGCAGCGCCGGCGCACGGAAGGGATGCATGCCCGCTTCTTTGAAAAATGCGGTGGCGCCGTACTCGCCATGTTTGATCACCAGCACGCGCGGGCCATGCGCCAAGATCTTCTGGGCGGCGCGCGGCAAGCTCGCAGTCTTGCCCAACATGCGCGCTTCACCATCGTTGATGAGCAGGACGTCCACTTTCTTTAGGATCTGCGCCAGTTCATTGGGCTTGCTGTTGATCCAGTAATTCATCGTGTCGCAACCGACTAGCATGGATCTATTCATCTGGTCACGCACGCCCATCTGCAAGAGGGGATCGATGTTGGCGAGAAAGAGATAATCGCTGTCTTTGTAGCTCTCCGGGATCTGCGGCTGGAACTTTTCAAATACATTCAGTTCAGTCGTTAGCGTGTGGGCTTCGTTCAGATTTTCGTTGTACTCGCCCCGCCAGAAAAATGATTTGCCCGGAACGCGCTGTAATCCGGTCAGATCGACTTTGCGATCGAGCAGTACCTGCTCGTCTTCTTTGGAAAAATCATCCCCTACAACGGCGACGACGCGCACCTGCGTGAAGAAGCTCGCGGAGATGGAAAAATAAGTCGCGGAGCCTCCCAGCACGCGGTCCACAGAACCTGCGGGAGACTTGATGCCGTCATATGCGACTGAGCCAACGACCAGGATCGACATGGTTAGGCGCTCACCTTCTTCTCAAGATACTTGTCCAAGATCAGCTTCAACTTCTCACGCGCTACCGCGGGGATCTTGGAAGGGTCCGTCATGATCCCGCTCGCCAGAGCGCAACCGCACTTGCATCCGCGTACCTTCGGCAAAGCAGCCACAGCTTGGCGAAGCACTCTCTGAGCGTTCTCCGCGTTCTGATGGACTACCGCGACTACTTGCTCCACCGTGACGGCATCGTGCCCGGTATGCCAGCAGTCATAATCGGTGACCATCGCGAGCGTCGAGTAGCAGATCTCTGCTTCGCGAGCGAGCCGTGCCTCTTGCAGGTTGGTCATGCCGATGACGTCCATTCCCCAACTGCGATAAACGTTTGACTCGGCGCGCGTGGAGAATTGCGGCCCTTCCATGCAGACATATGAGCCGCCGAGCTTTCCGACGACACCCACGGTTTTACAAGCACCCGCAAAGACTTTCGCCAGCTCGCCGCAGACTGGATCGGCGAGCGAAACGTGCGCGACGATGCCGTCGCCAAAAAATGTGTCCACACGATGGCGCGTCCGGTCAAAGAACTGGTCGGGAATAACGAAGTCAGTGGGCTTGTGTTCTTCCTTCAGTGAGCCGACGGCGGAGACAGACAGAATGCGTTCCACACCAAGCTGCTTGAACCCATAGATGTTGGCGCGGAAATTCAGCTCGCTGGGCGAGATGCGGTGCCCACGGCCATGGCGCGATAAGAAGGCGACTTTGCGGCCTTCCAGTGTGCCTAGCACGTAGGCGTCAGACGGCGCGCCAAACGGCGTGGTCTGCGTTAGTTCCTGCGCGGCCGTGAGGCCAGGCATGGAATACAGGCCACTGCCGCCGATGATGCCTATCTCTGCTTGATGCGAAACCTCTGAATGCAAGATCAGGGGTGCTCCTGATTGGGATGGTGAGTTGTTGCGAACCAACGATTATACAAAACGGCGCGAGGCGACCTTCGCCGCTCAATGAGCGAGCGCGCGTTCCGCGGCAAAGTACGGCGCCGCGACACGCATGCTCAAGTTGCCGCCGCGGATCTCGGTGCTCTTCCCCGCTGGCGCATCAGCAAGGATGATCTTGCGGAGAGCATCGGCCGTTTTTTGGTCGAAGCTTTCACTTACGAAAACGCGGTTGCCGATCACTTGTACGATCACCGGATCGCTGCCGGCCGCACTCCACGTCGAGCAACCGGCTTGACCCGCACAGTCTGTTCGAACGTAGCCGGCATAGCGCTTCAGCACCGTCTGTCCGTAGGAAGCGGCGAACTCGCGCGCATCTTCCGGCGACTTCCAATCAGATACATAGAGGATCGCAACGTCGCTTGGCGAAACCGAAGTATCCGCATTGCCATTCTTCTTTTGCTTCCTGGCCGCATAGTACATGCCGCCGTTCCATTCTGGCGCGAGGTGATTCGCAGCTTTCTCATCGCCGAATTGCTTGAAGAGAACCCTCAAGTCGAACTCACCGATCGAGCCAACGTCATACTTCTCGTAGGCGCCTTTCAACGCGCTGTTCAAGTCCGGCATATGCATCACCGGCGTGGGCTTGTGGTTCAAATAATCTTCGGGGTGCAATATCTGGTGGGTATCGTGTGGAGGATCCATCAGCGCTCCCATGTAGGCCTTCTTCTTGCTGCCCGCTTTGAGCAATGCTTGCACAAAACCCAACCCATCACGATATGGGAACGTAAGGGTTTCCTTCAGCAAGATAGGGGCGGAAGCCAGCACTTGCATGCCCTCGCCTTCCGGCGAATCCATGGATTTTTTCATGACTTCGCCCAGCTCCGGCGAAGTCTCCAGTGACTTGCCCATCGGAAGCAGGATGTAATCGATCATTACCGCAGTTCCCTGCCCCTCGACCACTGCCGAGCGCGCAGTTGAATCTTCGTCATCTTCGATCTCGGCATTGATGGGATCTGCGGCTTTGTCAGCGGCATCGGTCTTTTCGCCCGTCCATTTGTCCAGATCCACCGTTTGGTCTTGCAATGCGTGAGTGAGTTCGTGCGCCATCACCGGGCGTTGCACCTCCGCCGGAAGCCAATCCAGCAGGTGCATCGTTTTGGTCTTTGCGTCATAAAATCCGGCGACCTGTTCGCGGAGCAGCTTCACCAAGAACGGTTT
>JAICWB010000252.1 GCA_025935035.1 Terriglobales bacterium | reverse complement strand
CCAGGTTTGCGCGCGGCGCTTGGCCTCCGCAGGCGAAAGTCCATGCAGTTCCGCTATGAACACGAGCTGATCGATGACCTTCATCTTCGGATAAAGCCCGCGCTCTTCCGGCAGGTATCCGATGCGCTTCAGCACTGCGCCTGTGAATGGTGCTCCCAGCATCTTTACTTCGCCCGAATCCGGCATAGTGATGCCCATCATCATGCGAATGGTGCTGGTCTTGCCCGCGCCGTTGGGGCCCAGCAGGCCGAACATGGTGCCCGGCGCAATCTTGAATGACAAGTCGTCCACCGCGACGTACGTGCCATACGCCTTACGAACATTATTCAGTTCAACTGTGTACATAGGCTTGTTAAGGGTGGCGCAGCGATTCTATCCTCGATTACGGGGTGGTCGCCGCCAAAGTTTCATTACGGCCCGTAAGGAAGTTAGCTATAAGTGACTTAATCGTTTGCGCCAGGCGCTTGCCGCGCCTTCTCCGCCGTGACCACCCGGTTACGCCCAGCCTGCTTCGCCTGATACAGGGCCGCGTCTGCCGCGGCCACGACCTCGTCACGCGTCTTGCCAAAGCGCGGACAATCCGCCACCCCAGCGCTGACCGATACCGGACGCGGCACGCCCGGGAATGGGAACACTTCCACCGCGCGCCGCAACTTCTCTGCGACTTCATATGCGTTGTCGCCCGAGGTCTGCGGCAACAGCAGAGAAAATTCCTCGCCACCGTACCTGCACAAAACGTCGCCTTTGCGCACATTCTGCACCAGCAGCTTGGATACCTGCCGCAAAACCTCGTCGCCCAACAAGTGCCCAAACTCGTCATTCAGCCGCTTGAAGTGGTCGATATCCAGCATGACTACTGCCACTTGCGAGCCGTAGCGGTTCGCGCGCTCCATCTCTTCCGCGATACGCAGTTCAAAGAACCTCCGGTTGAAAACGCCGGTGAGACCATCTTGATATGCGAGTTGCCGCGTTCGCTCAAAATGGCGCGCGTTGTAGATGGCGCCCGCGCAGATGTCCGCCACCGCTTCAAGTGACTGGATATCTGCCTCTTCGAACGCGTGACGTTGTGCCGAATCAAGTACCAGAACGCCGAGCTTCTCGCCGAAGAACAACAAGGGCGCGCACAACTCTGACTGTGTCTCCACGAAGCCCGGCAGGTACCCCGCATCCCGGCTGACGTCGTTCTCCAACACCGATTTGCCGCTATCGAATGCGCGCGATGCCAACCCTGTTCCCAACTCCAGCGTTGCGCCCTGTTTGATCGCGGCCGTCAGCTTGCCTTGGTGAGCGCGAATATGCAGCCTGCTGTCTGACTGCAGCAGCACTGCCACGTGGTCCACCGCGAACCGCTCCAGGATCAAGCGGCAGAATTTATCCATCAACTCTTCCAGGTTAACGACCGCCGTCGTCTGCCGCGCAATTGCGTTGATGGCCTCAAGCTGCCGCGCGCGACGTTGTTCTGATGAATACAGCCGCGCATTCTGGATTCCCTGTGAGACCTGTGTCGCGAATAGAGTCAACAGATCGATGGTCTCGCCGTCGTAGAAATTCGCTTGCTCGCTTTGAAAATCCAGCACGCCCACGACGTTGTCACGTACCATCAGCGGGATCGCCAACTCCGACTGCGTCGCACTCAGCCGCTGAATATAGCGCGGGTCTTTGCTGACGTCGCCCACGCTGATAGCCCGCTTGCTCTGCGCTGCACTGCCGACCAGCCCTTCACCGATCTTCTGCCGCACTTCGCCCGGCTTGTGCGGACGCCCAAACCCCGCGCGCAAATAAAGCTCGTCCTCGCGGTAATCCACCAGGAAGATCCCGGCGTTCGGCATCTGGAAATAATCGCGCATGATGTTGAGCGTGCGGTTCAGCACCTCGTCCACATCGAACGTGGACATGACCGCCTGACTCAGGTCATAAAGTATGGCGATCTTTTGCATTCCAGCAGGGGTCATCGCTAATGAGGGGGGCGCGCAAGAACCCAGAGATTCTAACGCGAAATGCACATTTACCCTCAAAATCTGAGTCTCGGCCTTCTCTTGGGGTTGCCGTCGGTTTGTTACCATCCTCATTGTGTTGGAACTCGGTACATCGGTCATGTACGTGAAGGGCATTGGCCCGCGAGTGGCGGAGGCCCTCGCCGCCAAGGGCATTCAGACGGTTGAAGACCTGCTGTACTACTTACCTTTCCGCTATGAAGACCGCGTAAATCCGCGGACCATCGCCGAGCTTCGTGCCGGCGAAATGGCCAGTGTCATCGCCGAAGTCCGCACCGCCATGCTCTTCCGCACCAAGCGTATGCCTATCTTTGAAGTCACCTTCGGCCAAGGACGCAGCACACTCAAATGCATCTGGTTCCACGGAACGTATCTCAAAGACAGATTCAAGCCCGGCCAACTTGTCGCGCTCTACGGCAAGGTGGAAGAGAGCAAGCGCGGAGGCCGTGGCCTGCAGATCATCCAGCCGCAATTTGAAGTGCTCGCCGGACCGGAGGCGCCGCCGGAAAACGCAGAAGGTGTAACGCTTGAATTCGAGCAAGAACGGGTCGACCGTGAAGCCGAGCAGCGCATGGAAGAGTCTCTCGAGATAGGCCGCATCGTTCCCATCTACGAATCCGCCGCCGGACAGAAACTCACCTCACGCTGGTTCCGCGGCACTATCTATCGCGCGCTAAAAAATCTGGAAGAGAACATTCCAGACGGCGTACCGCAAGCGGTCGTCCAGCGCCAAGGCCTGATGAGCCGACGTAAGGCGTTTGAGACCGTCCATTTTCCGCCCGTGGGTGAAAGCTTCGCGCTGCTTTCCGACAAAGCCACCCCTGCCCACACGCGCCTCATTTTCGAGGAATTGTTTTTTCTCGAGGTCGGCCTCGAACTCAAACGCAAAAGACTCCGCGGACGCCCCGGCATCGCATTCAATCTCGATGACAAGGTTCGCGACGCCATCAAAAAGTTTCTGCCGTTCCATCCTACGGCTGCGCAGAAGCGCGTCCTCAAACAGATTGCCGACGACATGCAATCGCCCGTCCCGATGCGTCGGCTATTGCAAGGCGATGTCGGCAGCGGCAAAACGATCGTCGCGCTGCAGGCCGCGGTCATCGCCATTGAAAACGGATACCAAGCCGCGCTGATGGCTCCCACAGAGATCCTCGCCACCCAACATTATTTATCTGCGCGTCGGCTGCTTGAGCCCCGCGGATATCGCGTCGTTCTGCTAACCGGCTCGCTCGCCCAGGAATCGAAGCGCCAGGCCCGCCGTCACATCGCGCAGGGCAATGCGCATCTGGTCATCGGCACGCATGCGCTCATCGAAGAAAAAGTCGAGTTCGCCAAGATCGGTCTGGTCGTAGTGGACGAGCAACACCGCTTTGGCGTGATGCAGCGTTTCAAACTGATGAAAAAAGACCGGGCCGAACCCGACACATTAGTCATGACAGCAACGCCTATCCCGCGCACGCTCGCGCTCACGCTGTATGGCGATCTCGACACCAGCACGCTCGACGAACTTCCGCCCGGCCGCACTCCTATCACCACCCGCCGCGTGACCGACGAGCGCTCAGAGGAAGTTTGGGGCTTTGTGCGCAAGCAGGTCCAGGCCGGGCACCAGGCCTACGTCGTCTATCCGGTGATCGAGGCGGCAGAGAATGAACAGCCTGAATTTGCCGAGCCCGATGAATCAAAGAAGGGCCGCTCCAAGCTCGGCCTCAAAGCCGCGACGGCGATGTATGACGAGCTGCGAAAAAGGATATTTCCTGACCTGCGCGTCGGCCTGCTCCACGGCAAGCTTCATGCTGAAGAAAAAGAAGACATCATGCGGCGCTTCCAGGCGAAAGAGATTGACGTGCTCGTCTCAACGACCGTCATCGAAGTAGGCGTGGACGTAGCCAATGCCAACATCATGGTAGTGGAGCACGCCGAGCGCTTCGGCCTCGCGCAGCTCCACCAGCTACGTGGACGAATCGGCCGTGGCGCGGCAAAAAGCTATTGCGTGCTAATGACTGACTCCAAAGCCAACATCACCCAAGAAGCGGACCGCCGCCTCAACGAGATGGTGCGCACGCAGAACGGCTTCGACATCGCCGAACTCGACCTCGAACTCCGCGGCGCCGGCGAATTCTTTGGCACTCGTCAGGCAGGCGCGCCGGAGTTACGCGTAGCCAACCTCGTTCGCGATAAGAAGGTGTTGGAGATG
>JAICWB010000108.1 GCA_025935035.1 Terriglobales bacterium | reverse complement strand
CTTGACCCCTGGCCTGGTGCAGATGGTGAGCGTCTTGGCGCTCAACAAGCTGGAACTGAAGGACATGATCACGGCGGAGATCGTGGAGAACCCCGTTCTGGAGGAGATCGAGGAGTCTTCGGTATCACTCGAGGAGATTGCGCGCAAAGAAGACAAGCATGAGCGCGTGGAAGCCGCCGACGAGCAGGTGACGGCGGGCGAAAAGAATGATCCGTTCGAAGAGATCGATTTCGGTTCCTTCTTCCGTGATTATCTTGATCCTGGTTACCGCACGCATTCTGATATCGAGTCGCTCGAGCGACCGTCATTTGAGAATTTTCTTTCCCGCCCCACCACGCTAACGGACCACCTGATGTGGCAACTTGGCTCGCTAAGCGTGAGCAAAGAGGTGCACGAGGCGGCAGAACGCATCATCGGAAATCTGAACGAAGATGGATATTTGACGGCGAGCGAGGATGAGCTACGCGGACTGGCAGTGCGCAAGGTGGAAGACGATGCGCCGGCGCCGTCGCAATTGATGGTCGATCTGGAGATAGCGGCGTTGAACGCGAATGCGGATGCGGCCATAGGCGCGGAGCAGGCAGCTGCGGCGGAACATTTTGCGGCGCTGGCTGTAGCGGAAGAGGATGTAGCGGAGCAATCTGAAGACGAAGACGAGCACGGTTCTCTGCACGTGGTCTCGCGCAATGAACAGCCATCGGCCGCGCATGGTACGCAGACACCAGTGCATCATTTACAGATCGAGCCATTAAGAAAGTCAGCCGAAGCGCAGCCGAAGATCATTTCAATCGAAGCGATGAAAGAGGCCATTGCTCTGGTGCAGGGCATGGACCCCATCGGAGTAGCGGCGCATGACCTGCGCGAATGCCTGATGCTGCAACTGCAGTATCACGTTCAACTGCAGACTAAGCCGAAGAACGATGCGTCCCCTAGCGGGACGAGCGAAGTCCTGGCTGATGCCATTGCCATTGTGGGCACCCATCTTCGCGCACTGCAGAACAAGCAGTACAAAGAGATATCCAAAGCCATAGGCAAGCCGATCGAGGCGGTGATGGCTGCGTTTGATTTCATCCGCACACTGGACCCGAAACCCGGCGCACGCTACAACCAGACCGACGCAAAGCTGATCGAGCCGGACGCGGCTTTCGTGAAGCACGGCGACGAGTGGCTGGTGATGATGAATGAAGACGACGTTCCGCAGTTGCGATTGAATCCGACATACAAACGGCTTCTGCACAAGGAAGCGGCGGAGAAAGACGTTCGCAACTATGTGAAGGAACGCTACAAGTCGGCCATCCAGCTCATCAAGAATATCGAGCAGCGCAAGCAGACCATTTTGAAAGTCTGCTACAGCATCATCGACCGGCAGCGGGATTTTCTGGAGCGCGGCATTGACCAGCTCAAGCCGATGATGATCAAGGAAGTGGCGGAAGAGATCGGAGTGCACCCTTCGACTGTGAGCCGCGCGGTGGCGAGTAAGTATGTGCACACGCCGCAGGGTGTATTCGAGCTGCGTTACTTCTTCAGCGAAAGCGTAAATGGCCCGGAAGGCGGTGGCACGTCACTGCTTATCCTGAAGCGGCGCGTGAAGAAACTGATCGAGGACGAAGATCCGGCGCATCCGCTGACGGACGACCAGATCACAAAAATCTTGCAGTCACAAGGTATTCAAGTCACGCGCAGGACCGTGGCAAAGTATCGCGAAGATCTCAAGATCCCCAGCACGCATCAGCGCAGGGTGAAAAATTAGAGGAGGTGAGACGGCAGGGCGCCGTCAACGAAAATCAAAGATAGAAGCCACTGAGAGGTGGTCCCACCAAGAAGCGCTTTTCGTACGCTTGGCAGATCAGGAGGGAGAGAGATGGCCTTAGAAGTCACCGGCAGGCAATACGAAGTAACTCCCGCGGTACGCAAACAGGTTGAACACGGCCTGGAAAAGCTGCAGAAGATCCTGGGCAAAACATTTGACACGCACGTGATCCTGGCGGCGGAGAAAAAACGCCACATCGCAGAGATCACGATCAACGTCCGAAATCATTCGTTTGTCGGCATTGCGGAGGCGGCGGAGATGTCAACCGCTCTGGGCGACGCCATCGACAAGATCGATCGCCAGGCAGTGAAGTACAAAACGAAATTTCGCGCGAAGAAACGGGCTGCAAGGAAAGCGGGCGTTACTGCCGAGTGGAACGGGAACGCTGAAGAAGGGCAAAAGGCGCCAGCGACATTGGCAGTCGGGGTCTCGGAGTCGACCGCGGTGGACGTGGTGGTTCACTCTTTCCCTGTGTCATCGCGCATCACCGAAGCGCACGTGACGAAGTCTGACGATTCTGTGGCGTTGCGGCCGATGACCTTGGAAGAGGCGGTGAAGGAGGCCGAGTTCCGCGATCGCGACGTTTTTGTCTTCCGCGACCGGCAGGGAAAAGTGAAGGTGCTGCATCGTAAGAAAGACGGCAAGATGGTGCTGATCGAGGCGCCGTAAATTTTGAGCAGATGTTTGTAAAGGACGCGCCTAAGGCGGCGTCCTTTTTTCATGCCCGGTGCGAGCCTTGATATGCTTGACGAATGGAAATCATTGCACTGCTGCTGATCGTGTTGCTTTTGTACGTGGGTGTTTCCATAATGAAGGACGATTCAGGTAAGCCGAGTAATAAGAATTCACGACGTGGGTCACGTCCTAATAGCTGGCATAAGTAACAAAAGATTTGCTATCCAACCATGGCGCGGCTGAGTCATACTCTTCGCTGCCATCATCAGTAAGCTATGCCCCCAAGCCACTCAGCCAAGACAAGAGCTAAAGCTGCCAAGCGCAATGGCCGCGGCAATGGTCCACGCAACGGGCGGGCTACCAGACGCAATGAACTTGTGGTTATTACCGGATTGTCGGGGTCGGGCAAGGCGTCTGTGCTCAAGGCGTTTGAAGATTTGGGGTATTACTGTGTCGATAATCTGCCTATCGAATTGATCCCACGCTTTGCAGAACTTGCTCAAAATTCAGAATATGAGCGCACGGCCCTGGTAGTGGACATCCGTGAGGGCGATTCTTTCCGCAAAGTGCCGGATATTTTGAAGTCGCTTAAGAAGTCACTGAACACGAAAGTGATCTTTCTGGAAGCGTCAGATGAGGCGCTAATACGAAGATTCAGCGAGACGCGCCGGCCGCACCCGCTGGGCAAATCTCAGAGCGTGCATCGCGCGATCTTGCATGAGCGGGAAAAGCTGAACGAGATCCGCAATGCGGCCGACTTCATCATTGATACGTCAAAGTTCAACGTGCATGATCTGCGCGCCCACGCCCTGGAGAAGTTCCGACGGAACGCAGATGAGAATGCCATTGCGGTCTCCTGCATGAGCTTCGGATACAAGCATGGCGTGCCACAGGATTGCGACCTGCTGTTCGATGTGCGGTTTCTGCCGAATCCGCACTTCATTCCGGAGTTGCGTCCGTTCACGGGACGCGATCCGAAAGTCATCAAGTATGTGAACTCGTTCCCGCAGACGCGCGAATTCATTGACCGCATCTCAAAGTTGCTGATCTATCTGCTTCCGCACTACGTGCGTGAAGGAAAGAGCTATCTGACGATCGGCTTCGGTTGTACGGGCGGACAACATCGCTCGGTGATGATCGCCGAAGAAGTTCGCAAGCGGCTTGCAAACGCTAAATACGACGTGAAAGTCACGCACCGCGACTCGCCGGCATAGCTCAATCCCGCATAAAACTTGGCAGAGATGGTCATCCGGATAGCTGGTTTAGAATACTAGCTGCCCTTCATGCGAAGACTTCTGCGGCTCCTACATTTCGTGCAGCCTTACTGGCTGCAACTCATCGCATCCGTCATTTTGATGGCGATGGTGGGCCTTCTGGAAGCGTTCCGCATATTGCTGGTAAGTCCGATCTTCGATAACGTACTGGCGCCGACCCAACATACCAACGGCATCGCTCTTTTCCCCGGTGGCAGCCACTGGTTAGACCTGAAGCGGCTTGTTCCCGCGCACTTTCACAATGATTGGACGGTGGTCGCATTTGCGCTAGTGGTGACTACCGCCATCAAAGGCGTGTGCGATTACCTGGGGACCTATCTGGTGAATTACGCGGGATTCGGCATGATCACGGACCTGCGTAATTCGTTATATAACGCGATCCTCCGCCGCTCGGTCGCTTTCTTTGGACAGCACTCCACCGGTAATCTGCTTTCCACCATCATCAATGATATTGAGCGCATCCAGTTCGCGATGTCCACGGTGTTGGGCGAATTTTTGCAGCAGTTCTTCACCATGCTGTTCACTGTGTTCGTGGTGATCAAGCTGGGAGGGAAGTTCGCCTGGGTGCTGGTGTTATTCATTCCCTTTATCGCGCTCTCGGCGAAGAAGATCGGCGGAAAGGTGAGAACGACCACGCGGAAAGGCCAAGAGAAGCTGGCGGATATCCAGCACATCTTGCACGAGACCATCACGGGCAATCGCATCGTGAAGGCCTTCAACATGGAAAACTGGGAGGTCGCGCGTTTCCGTGGAGCAGCCCGCAAACTTTTCCGGGCCAATATGCGGTCGGTAAGGGCGCAAGCGATCAGTTCACCGTTGATGGATGTTATTGGCGCCGTTGCCGTGGCATTGCTGTTATTGCTGGGCCGCGACAAGATCAAGGTGGGCACGTTCACGCTGGGCACATTCGCAACTTTTATATATGCGGTCTTTAGCCTGTACACGCCGGTGCGAAAGTTCGCGGGTTTCAATAATAATTTCCAGCAGGCGCTGGGAGCGTCCGATGAGATTTTCAAATTCATGGATTCTCAAGATGATGTGAAGCAGCGGCCCGGCGCGCTTGAGTTGAAGGGCTTCAGTGACAAGATACGATTTGAAAATGTTGGATTCTCCTATCCCGACGCGGACGGCGTATCCAAGGAGATCCTGCGCAATATCAATCTGGAGATCTGCGCGGGCGAGGTGGTCGCATTTGTAGGGTCAAGTGGAGCGGGAAAATCGACGCTGGCAAATCTTGTGCCGAGGTTCTTTGATGTGGATGGCACGGCTGATGACAAGAGCGCCAGCAATGGCCACGGCGCGCCAAGTGGAGGGCGGATAATGATCGATGGACATGACGTTCGCGATCTAACGCTGACTTCGTTGCGGTCGCAGATTGGGATCGTGACGCAAGACACTATCCTCTTCAATGATACGGTGCGAAACAACATTGCCTACGGGCAACCGGGCGTCCCGGAAAAGCGAGTCATCGAAGCGGCCAAGGCGGCGAACGCGCATGACTTCATCATGCGGATGCCTAATGGATATGACAGTGTGATCGGCGAGAGGGGCACGCGCCTTTCCGGCGGGGAAAGGCAGCGCATCGCCATTGCGCGCGCCATACTGAAGAACGCGCCAATCTTGATCCTGGATGAAGCGACTTCTTCGCTGGATACGGAATCAGAGGCGCAGGTGCAAGCAGCGTTGCAGCGGCTGATGGAGAACCGCACCGTGTTGGTCATCGCGCACCGGCTTACGACCGTGAGGAATGCCAACCGCATTGTTGTGCTGGAAAAAGGGACCATCGCGGATGAAGGACAGCATGAAGACCTAGTAGGACGTACAGGTACATACAAACGGCTTTACGACTTACAGTTTGTGGACATAAATTAGGACGCAAAGATTCAAGAGATTATGCCGATTCGATCGATGACCGGTTACGCGCAGGTCCGCTCCAGCGCTGATAATGCTAGCAGCGGGCAGCCCGCATTCACGCTATCCCTCAAATCAGTAAATCACCGTTACCTTGATTTGCAGATGCGCATGCCGTCAGAGACTGACGGACTTGAAATGAAACTGCGTCGTCTGTTGAAGGAAAAGATAAATCGCGGGCATGTGGACTTGACGTTGAGCATTGAACGATCGGGCGGGTCGAGCATGCAACTGAACCGTGAACTGGTGAATGGGTATCTGCAGGAGTTTCGCGCTGCCGCGAAGGAGTTCAGCATCAATGATTCGCCGGACCTGAACGCGATCTTGAAGATGCCGGGAGCACTTTCCGGCGCGGCATCTGTGGTGGATGAAGCCATGGAAGCGGCCGTGCTTGAGCGCGCACAAGAAGCTATCAAGCGACTGAACGAGATGCGGGCGGAAGAAGGCCGCGGGCTGGAAGAAGAGTTGCGGCGCCGCATGGCTGCATTGGCGCAAGTTACCAATGATGTGGAACAGATGCGCGCTGCCGTGTCAAAGGCTTACTTTGATAAAGTGCAGGCTCGGATGAATGAACTCATTGGCGGAAAGGCTGACGCTGACCGGATCCTGCAAGAGGCGGCGATGCTGGCAGAGCGCAGCGATATTGAAGAGGAGATCGTGCGGCTGAAAGCGCATATCCGGCACTTCCTGCAGTTGCTGGATTCAGCGGGCGAAGTCGGGAAGAAGCTGGACTTCCTGTTGCAGGAGATGAACCGCGAAGCGAACACACTGTTGTCGAAGACGGCAGGTGTTGCGGGCGACGGACTGCGCATCACGGAATTGGGGTTGGCGATGAAATCAGAGATCGAGAAATCGCGTGAGCAGATCCAGAACATTGAATAACTGACTATGGCGGGAATCCTCTACATCATCTCGGCGCCCTCTGGCTCGGGCAAATCTACGCTGGTGAACGAAGTGCGCCGCATCATCCCGAATCTGGAGTTTTCTGTCTCTTACACGACGCGGTCGCCCCGCGGAAGCGAAAGAGACGGGCTGGAGTATCACTTCGTGACGCGAGAAGAATTTGAGCGGATGATCGCGAACGAGGACTTTTTGGAATACGCCGAAGTCTTTGGCAATTACTACGGTACGGCTAAGCGGTTCCTGCATGAGGCGGCGGACCGGGGTAATGACCTGCTGCTGGATATTGACGTTCAAGGTGCGGCCCAGATGAAGGCCAAGGTGCCGGATTGCGTCAGCATCCTGGTGTTGCCACCGAGCCGCCAAATCCTTGAAAAGAGGCTACGTAACCGCAGTGTGAGCGAGGGAGTGGTGTCAGACGAGGTGATCGAGCGGCGGCTGCATGGGGCGAGAAAAGAGATTGAGAATTTCCCCAAGTACGACTATATTCTCGTCAACGATCGGCTGGAAGATTCTGTGGATTGCCTGGAGGCGATCATCCTGTCTGAGCGGCGCAGGCGCGGCGGGCAGGCGCTCTCTTTCGAAGAGAAGCAGTTGGCAGAATTGGCCAGTGAATGCCTGCAGAAGTCCCGTACCACGGCCCGCAAGTTGAAAGATGTCTTAGAGTCATTTTCGCTTCCTACACAAGCCTGAAACACTCGAGAGGATTTGCCATGCACATGCAAGGTTTTGACAGTAAGTACCGCTACATTCTTGTGGCCGCGCGTCGCGCGCGCCAATTGCAATCGGGCGCTCCGGCGCTGATGAAGACGGTCTCGCGCAAGGCGAGCCGGATCGCCCAAGATGAAATCCATGCGGGGCTGGTGAATTACACGGTGGAAGCCACGCCAAAGACTGCCCTGACGGCTGCTGCTGACTTCTTTGATGGCGGTTCTCGTTAAGAATCAATAGCTTAAGCACCTTTTGTGCACGGGCGCGCTGAATCCTACGGCGCGCCTTTCGCATCTGGGTAGATATCAGTTGGGTGCGCTGAGTCGCGATAAAATCAGAGATATGAAGGTCGTTGTTGGAGTCACGGGCGGGATTGCAGCTTACAAGGCGGCGGAGATCGTGCGCCTGCTGCAAGACGTGGACGTGCGCGTTCAGGTGGTGATGACGCGTGGGGCGCAGGAGTTTGTGCGTCCGCTGACATTCGCCGCACTGACCGGCCAGAAGGTGATCACGGGTCTGTTTGGACCCGAAGGCGCGGAGGCTGCGCCGAACTTGGATGCGGCGGTCGAACATATTGCCGTGGCGCAAGAGATCGATGCTTTGGTGGTGGCGCCTGCGACGGCGGACGTCATCGCGAAATTCGCAAATGGCATTGCCGATGATTTCTTGACGACGCTTTACCTAGCGACGAAGGCTCCTGTTGTGATCGCTCCGGCGATGAATGTGAATATGTGGGAGCATGCGGCGACGCAAGAGAATCTGAAGGCGTTGCGCGCGCGTGGCGTGCGCATTGTTGAACCGGAGAGTGGATATCTCGCTTGTGGCATGACGGGCGCAGGGCGGTTGGCTGCGAACGAGACGATCGTGTCCGCGGTAATGGATACGCTGCACGCTACTACGAAACAAGGTGAACTTTCCGGTGAAACGATTTTGATCACGGCAGGGCCGACCCAGGAGCCGATCGATCCGGTGCGTTACATCGGGAACCGGTCCAGCGGGAAGATGGGATATGCGCTGGCGGAAGAGGCGATGAGATCGGGTGCGAAAGTTATCCTGGTGAGCGGCCCGACTGCGCTGAAAGTCCCGAAAGGTGCGGAGTTGGTTTCGGTACAGACAGCGGAAGAGATGCGAGCGGCGGTCGTATCGCGGCTGAGTTCGGCGACGATGGTGATCAAGGCTGCAGCAGTGGCGGATTATCGGCCGAAGCAAGCTGCTGCGCAGAAGATCAAGCGTACGAGCGCTATGACAGTCGAGCTGGAACCTACGGCAGATATTGTGGCGGAAGTGTCTCGACTGCGCAAAGAGCAGATCGTCATTGGATTCGCGGCTGAAACCGAGAATGTTTTGGCGAATGCGCGGAAGAAACTCTCTGCGAAGTCGCTGGACGCCATCGTGGTGAACGATGTTTCCAATCCGAAGATCGGATTTGATTCAGACCGCAATGCGGTGACTATCCTGACCGCTGAGGAAGTGATCGAAGTTCCCGAAGCGAACAAGCATGACATCGCGCTCGCGATCCTGAAGTTTGCGGCTACAATCAAACAGAGGCGCTCCACG
>JAICWB010000213.1 GCA_025935035.1 Terriglobales bacterium | reverse complement strand
TCAACAGCAGATTGTCAGTAGAGCGGGTGGAAGCTTCTGCGGGTTCAGCGTGCATAGGTTCGCGCAGTATAAAGGACGCCTACTAATCGAGCTAGGCGGCGCGTTTCGCTTGGGGGGAACTCAAGACAGCGTCATCGTCTTCGGCGTCCTTCGCGTCGATACAGTCGTCTGCGAGCTTGAGCCAGCGGCGCACTGTCTCATACTGATCGCGGTCGGCGTCGCGCAAAATGCGCGACCAACGGTTTTCTGGCTTGCGGCGGTTCAGCGGTGCGCTCGGGTGATGAATCTTGCTGGATTGGTGTTCTTTCATGGGCCCAGTTTAAAAACACGAATCCGCCGTCGTCTCGGCCAGAGCGTAAGGATTCGGTTGCCTATTAATGATGCAAGCGGCGTGTCCGGAGTTGGCGTACGTCGAAATGCGACATTTTTTTCGACACTCACCGATGCTGGACCGCCATTCACCGATTCGGCATGTCGCGGAATGCCTCCGCTGCGTAATCTCGCATGTGTGACATGGAGGACGTAATGAGTAACCTCAATCAAGGCGCTGAAAATACTGTCTTGGCGGCTCTGATCGCTGGACTGTGGTCTGGCATCATCATCGACAAAGTTGCAGCATTCACAGTGCGCCTGAATATGCCGATCTTGCATGCAGTGGCACAATGGTGGCCCGTGTTGCTCATCGTCGCCGGAGTAGTACTGTTGGCGCGCCACAAGAGACAGCCGCGCGTAATGGCGGCCTCGCGGCAGGTCCTGGTAATGCCCCGCCCGAACCAGGTGATCACTATGGAAGCAAAGGAGCAAGTCCATGCGAGATAGATACGTCTATGGATTTGGGCGGCGAGGGTCCTTCGCCGGCGGCATTGTTGCCATCATCGTGGGATTCGTTTTCCTTTTCTATCAATCAAGCTATTGGCCTGTGGGCTGGAACCTGGATTTCTGGGCTGTCGTCTTTATAGCGTTTGGCATAGCACGCTTGATAAGTGGCTGCAGTTCGGGAAATCCGGTGTGGGGAGTAGGCCTTCTCGCAGTGGGAGTTGTGCTGGAAACAAATGCGCTGGGGTATACGCATCTTCATTTTCAGAACATCTGGCCGGTGTTCATCATCATTGCAGGCGTATCGGCGCTGTGGCATGTGCAGAAAAACAAGAATGTTGAATATGACGAGAGCACCCGTTCGGTGAATGATCCGCCGCCACCGGGCTCGATGTCCCCGCAGATCAACATGGATTTTGTACTCGGCGGCGGGGAACCGCGGGTGGAATCTAAAAACTTCCGCGGCGGACACATCAATGCTTTCCTCGGGGGATTCAAGCTAGATCTCACGCGTGCTGAGATCGAAGGGGACGTGGCCACGCTCGAAGTGAATACCATGATGGGCGGCGGTGAGATCCTTGTGCCTGAAACGTGGCTGGTGGAGATGCATGGTTCAGCCATACTAGGTGGATACGATAATAAGACGCGCTACTTTCAACCGGATGCGTCAAAGCCGATGAAGCGGCTCATCATCCGTGGGGCGGCGATACTCGGCGGCATTGAAATAAAGAACTCATAGAGCCATGCATCCGATACTCGGAAATCTGCGGCGATTAGCGATCTATCTGCTGGCTTGGATACCTCTGACCACTGTGCTCACCGGTGTGCTCAGATACTCGGGAGGCATGGATGGTACGGTCGCCTTTACGATGGCCGCTCCTTTGTGCGTGGTGTATGCATTCATATGCCTCGGGATCTGGTACTTGTGTAAGGCCACGCCGCTGGAGAGCACAAGCTTTTCGCAATTGCAGCTCACGCATTTACTGGCAGCCATTGTCATCAGCGGCGTTTGGGTGCTGCTGGCGAAAGCACTTGCGGACGTGCTCACTGCTTCTTCCCCCAGTTACGTTGGGCTGAATGTTCAGGTTCGGAAGGACTATCCGCTGCTGTTTGTCAGCGGTTTCCTACTCTATTTGCTGGCCGCAGCTTTTCACTACGTCATGCTGTCACAAGAGCTGTCGCGGTTGGCGGAACAGCGCGAAGCCAAAGCCAATCTTCTCGCCCGCGATTCGGAATTGAAAGCGCTTAAAGCGCAGGTGAATCCGCACTTTCTATTCAACAGTTTGAATTCGATCAGCGCGCTTACTTCAGTTGACGCTAAGCGTGCGCGCGACATGTGTATCTTGTTGGCGGACTTCTTGCGATCCACGTTGGGGCTTGGCGAAAAGACTGCCATTCCGATAAGTGAAGAGCTGCAACTGGTGCGGGCGTTTCTTGCCGTGGAGAAGGTTCGTTTCGGGCAAAGGCTCATTGTGCAGGAGTACGTTGACCCGCAGGCGCTCGATTGCATCGTGCCTCCGCTCCTGTTGCAGCCGTTGGTGGAGAACGCGATCAATCACGGCGTGTCAAATTTATTAGAAGGCGGATGGATAAAGTTGGAGATCAAGCACGTGGGCGCCGACCTCACTATGTTGGTGGAGAACAATTTCGATCGCGAAGCGCCGTCACGACCCGGCACGGGGACGGGATTAAAAAATGTTCGCCAGCGTTTGGAAGCCAAGTTCGGGCCCCGCGCGACGCTCATGCTGGACAACGCTGGAGACATCTTTCGCGTGGAGATCACTTTGCCGGCAGAATGCGTGGTGACCATATGACGTCTGTGAAATATCGCGCGGTCATCGTGGAAGATGAAGAGCTGGCGCGCGGAGTGTTGCGCGAGTTGCTGGCGGATCATCGTGAGATAGAGATCGTCGGCGAGTACGCCAATGGCTTTGAGGCGGTAAAGCACGTGCCTGAACTCAAGCCGGACATTCTTTTTCTCGATATCCAGATGCCGAAGCTTGACGGCTTTGAAGTGCTGGAACTGCTGAGCAATAAAGATGACATGGCGGTGGTTTTTGTTACCGCTTATAACGAACACGCGTTACGTGCGTTTGAAGTCCACGCCGTGGACTACCTGCTTAAGCCTTTCGCGGCTGCGCGCTTCGCCGAAGCGTTGGACCGTGCGAAACAGCGGGTGGGCCAAAAGCAGGTTGCGCCGGTAGTCGAGTTGGCATCAGCTGCGCGGCCGCAAGGGCAGTACGCGGAACGTATTCCTGTAAAAGACGGGCCGCGCGTCCACATTATCCCGGTGGCGAAACTCGAGTTCGCTGAAGCGCAGGATGATTATGTGTCGCTGGCAAGCGAAGGCAAGAAATATCTTAAGCAAGGAGCGATCTCGAGCCTTGAAGCCAATCTTGATCCGAATGACTTTCTACGCATCCATCGTTCTTATTTAGTGAGATTGGAATGCGTGTCAAAACTTGAACCGCTCAGTAAAGACAGTTACGTGGTGACGTTGCATTCCGGTGCGCGCTTGCCGGTCAGTAAGAGCGGTTATGCGAAGTTGAAGGCCGTACTGGAAACAGAAAGATAGAATCCCACCCAATCGGTCAAAACCCGAGCGATGGATGGTGCACGTGATTGATTGGTTTATCGCGTAGCTGCTCCATTGCCACTGGCAGGTTCTCCCTACTACTTCTGACAATAACCGTCATACATTAGCCGCGTCTTAGCCGGAGAAGCAGAAAATGAGTAAAGACAGAACCCGCTCGAAGTATGGCATCGAAGCAAGGGGGAGGCCACGATGAAGAAGAAGGCAAAGAAGGCGCTGGCAGCGCCCACCTTGTTGAAACCGTTCGACAAAGAAAATGGCACTGTGCAGGTAGTGGTCGAAACACCGCGCGGCAGCCGTAACAAGTTCGCTTATGATCCGGAGGTGGGCGCATTCAAGTTAAAAAAGGTGCTGCCGGAAGGCATGACTTTCCCGCATGACTTCGGCTTTGTGCCATCCACTAAAGGCGAGGACGGCGACCCGGTGGACGTGCTGCTACTGATGGATGAACCGGCTTATCCAGGCTGCCTGGTCGAGTGCCGCATCGTTGGCGTGGTGGAAGGGGAGCAGAAAGAAGACGGTGAAAAATTTCGCAATGACCGCTTTGTTGGCGTAAGCGTTGAGTCTCATACTCACTCAAATATCCGTGACATAACGGACCTGAATCCTGACTTTCTACAGGAACTGGAAAACTTCTTTGAGCAGTATCATAAGTTCGATGGCAGCAAATACAAGTGCGTGGGACAAAAGGGCGCAAAGGCAGCAAACCGTTTGCTGAAAACGCAGATCGTGAAGCACGCGGCGTAGAGCATCCGCCGCGCGATTTGGCTAATCGCTATCGCTTTTGTACCATCTACTCCTGCAATCGCAAGGAGTACGCAAATGATCCTGGTCACGGGGTCGACAGGAACAGTCGGCAGTGAAGTCGTAAAACAGTTACAGGCAAAAGGCGCGGAGTTCCGCGTCGCGGTCTCGTCACTCACCAAAGCGAAAATGGCGAATGCTGAAGGCCTTCAGGCAGCGGTGCTGAATTACACAGACGCGCAATCATTCGAATATGCATTGAAGGGGATCGAACGGCTGTTCCTACTCTCGCCGCCGGGCGCGACCGAGATGGAAGCCGGATTGATCGAAGCCGCAAAGAAGGTGGATGTAAGGCACATCGTTAAATTGTCAGTGATCGGTGCAGATACGGGCGCGAGCATCTTCGGGCGCGAGCACGGCGCGATGGAGAAGGTAATCAAAGAATCGGGCGTTGCATACACATTCCTGCGTCCGAACGGCTTCATGCAGAACTATCTGTCGAACTTCGGTGCAACGATCCGAGAGCAAGGCGCTTTCTACCTGGCGCAAGGTGATTCCAAATACAGCGTAGTAGATGTTGTTGATATCGCGGCTGTCGCAGCAAAAGCCCTGACACAAGCCGGCCACGAAGGCAAGGCCTACACGATCACAGGTCCGGAAGCGCTTAGCAACACGCAGATCGCGGAGAAATTGTCGAAGGCGATCGGCAAGCCGGTGAAGTATGTAGCCATCTCAGACGAGCAGATGCGCAGTGCCATGCAACAGCAAGGCGCGCCGCAAGTAATGATCGACTCGCTGATCGACCTGATGCACTTTTATGTAAGCGGTAAAGGCGCGGTGGTGTCGAGCGATGTGGAGAAAGTCATCAAGCGGCCGCCTAGAAGTTTTGATCAGTTCGCGCAGGAAAATGCGGAAGCATT
>JAICWB010000265.1 GCA_025935035.1 Terriglobales bacterium | reverse complement strand
AGTGACTTCCGCGGCAAGCGCAACGTAGTGCTGGCGTTTTATCCGTTGGACTGGAGCTCAACCTGCACTACAGAAATGCCCGCGCTCAACGCATCACTTAGCCGCTTTCAGGGGCTGGATGCGGAAGTGGTCGGCATCAGCGTGGATTCTATTCATAGCCATATCGCGTGGCAGGAGAAATCCATTGGTACGCTAGGCTACCCGCTGGCCAGCGATTTCTTTCCGCACGGTGGAACAGCGAAGGCCTATGGCATCTTTCGTGATGGCGACCCGATCCCTGGCATCGCTGAGCGCGCGGTCTTCGTGGTGGACAAGCAAGGCAAGATCGCCTTCAGCAAAGTGTATGAGCTGGGCGAACTGCCAGAGGTAGATGACATTGTTACGGCCATCAGCAAATTGCAGAAGTAATCAGTGATGAATTTTTATTTTCGGCCCGCGTGCCTTGGAGTTTTTTTGACTGCAGTCTGTGCTGCGCAATCGATCCCGCGCGCAGAGGTCGATCAACGCATAGAACATCAAGTGCGTTCTTACGCGGGGGCAAAAGCCACAGCTACGATCACGCTCGGCGAGCGCAAACAGAGTGAGTTCTCGGGATTTGATGTTCTGCCCGTGACCATCGAACAAGACGGTACCAAGAAGACGTTTGAGTTTCAGGTGTCGAAAGACGGACGGCGCCTGCTGTATATCAATAGCTTCGATCTCAGTGAAGATCCGTACCTGCGCGCGATGAAGTCTATTGACCTGAACGGACGACCGGCACGCGGAGCATCCGACCCCAAGGTCACGATCGTTGTTTATGACGACTTCCAGTGTCCCTTCTGTGCAAAGTTTTACCTAACGTTATTCAATGAAGTGATGAATAACTATCGCGACAACGTGCGCGTGGTGTTCAAGGACTTCCCGCTTGCCGACGCTCACCCTTGGGCGACCCATGCGGCAGTTGATGCCAACTGCTTGGCCGCTCAAAGCAATGACGCATATTGGTCATTTGCCGACTTCGTCCATACCCATCAGCAGCACTTGAATGAGGATCACAGATCAGGTGGAACGCCTAACAAGGTGTTTCTCGACCTTGATGATCTCGCGAAGCAGGTGATCGCAGGCAAAAAGCTGGATGATGCGACGCTTACACATTGCATTGCGACCCAGAAAACGGACCAAATCGATGCATCGATCGCGGAAGGGACAAAGCTCGGCGTAAGCGCGACTCCAGGGATCTTCGTAAACGGTGAACAATTAGAAGGGGCGCTTACCACCGCTGAGATCAAAGCAGCGATTGAACAGGCGCTCGCCCGTTCCTCGATGGAGAGGCAGAAATGAGAATGCTCGCATTGTGTTTGCTCACTGCTTTAGCGGCCGCTCAACAACCGCCGCTGCCCAGCGGAGAGGTACAACCCAAGACCATGACTGCGACCCGGCCGGTAGTGATGTTCACGCATTTGGAGCAGGCTATCATCGCCGCAATCGACAAGAGTGACGCCCGCGCACTGAAAGCGCAGTTGGACATGGGTTTTCAGTACATTCAGCCCTTGCCTACGGAATCTCCGTTGAGTGCCGATCAATGGTTCGACCATCTGAAGAGATTCAAAACACACGCAGTCCATCAGTTCAACCAGATGTCAGTGCAAACGGTAAGCGAGAATGCGGCAATCGTCAGTTTTGTTGAATCACTCAAGAGAGATGACGCGCAGTACGAAGACACATTCATCGTGGATTACTGGCAGGTGGCGGACGGAGTCTGGAAGTTAAAGGCGCGGTACGCTTGCCCGGTCAAGGACTTTCCGCACACCGCACCGAAGCCTACCGGCAAGCAATAAAAAGCCTCCCGCGAGCGGGAGGCTGCTAGATCCAGAGCGGTGTCAGTAGCTCATCGAGCAGAATCCGCCGCTCGCATTCACCCAGTTACGCTGGATCAAGTACTGCAAGCCGTTGATGACCAAGTTGTACTTCGAACCGTTGGCTGCCGTTTGTTCGGTACCAAAGGTCCAAGCGCACTTGTCGGCGTTCTCTTGACCGCGCGAATCATACCAGGCGTTAAGGTCTGGATCGGAGGTCGCTTCTTCCAATTCATGCGCGACGATGGAGGCCATGCCGTCAGCGCCGGCGTTATTGTTCGGGCTGGTGGATTGCTCAGCACACGCGGAAAGGCAGCGGTCAGGGTTGCCGACAAACGCATACTTAATGTCTTTGCCGCCGATGGTTCCATGCGTGTGCCAGCCGCAATACTGCGTACAGAAGCCGCTGGTCTCATTCACATCAGCTGTAGTCAGCACGAAATAGACCGCGTTCGTGTCAGACGGTAGCGCGCCAGAGCCGATCTGGTTCGAGACGATAGTCTGTATCGAGGCGTCACTGAGAGATGTGCCTTGCGAGTAGTTGTCACTCACCGCGCGTTGATAAGCGATGGAGTTGGAAACGTGCTGGTTCGATCCGTTGTAGTACGTCGTGTTGATGTTGTAATACGAGCTGCCGCCTTCATGGGCAACAAAGTTGGTGAGGATCGTATTCGCGCTATTTGAGCCCCAGTTGCCATACCAGATGAAGTAGACATTGGTCGTTCCCAGCATCACGGGCCCGCCGTGATAACTGATGCCGTTCGTGCGGGCCCCGCCCGTCGGCTTTGCTTCGCCTTTATCCTGGCTATTGCCGTTGCCAGGTTCCGCAGCGGGATTGATCTCACTGCTTTGGGCTTTTTCACCCCAACCTTTACCGTTCGGTGTCAGGTCCGGGCCGGCCTTTGCGGTTTGAGCTTGCGCGATGAGACTGAGACTTGCGATAACGGTTCCTGCGAAAAGCGTTCTTACGTAACGCGATGCGATCATTTGGATCACAACCTCAGATTTTGGATTTGCTTCAACCGTGATGAAAGATAGGAAAGAAGCCTCAGGGGAAAGGAAATGAAGAACTCACAACATTGGCAGCGAGAATAATCCCGAGTAGAAGCTGAAGTCAATGTGCAGAACTAGATTTCTTACCTTAGGAAAAGTGAAAATTGTTGCAATGACAAACGCAATTAAAGTTCCATCTTAGAGCGATCGGCCGTGGAACCAAAATGAAACGGCCCTGACGGTTGCAGGGCCATTTTTAACGATGTGAGAATGCTACTGTCTTCCAGCCTTAGCCGCTTCGATCATCTGCGTGAGCTGACTGCGATCCACCACTTCCACGAACGGCTGTCCTTTGCTGGAACTGGTGACAACGAATAACGTAGGCGTGTGCTGAATGCCTATCCGCTTTCCTATGGCAATGTCGGCCTGGATCTTGTCATTGAGTTTGCCATTCGGGTCAATCAAGAACGGCAGCGCGATACCGTGGTCTTTGGCGAATTGCTGCGCGCCCTGGTTAAGATTGTCAGGTGTGATGGAGGGCTGATTGGTAAAGCAGTAAGCACGCCAGGCATCTCCCACTTCCTTTGATTTCGTGTCAAAAAAGCGCCCGATGATCGCCGCTTGATATGACCAGTTGTGCATGGGCAGCGGAAAGTCATGAAACACGACCGGGATGTTCTCTGACTTGGAAACATCGTGCACCAGCGGATACGCTCGCGCGCAATCTGGACATTGAAGATCTAGGAATTCCACTATGGCCACCTTGGCGCCGGCAGGTGGTTTCAATATGTCAGTCTTTGGGTCACCGGTGCTGGCCGGCGCGCTGGCGATGCTTTTTGCAGAAGCTTTTTTTGCGGTGGCGGTCTTTGACATAGTTCCTTGTCCCCAGGCAGCAGTAGCCGCCAACATGATGAGTGCAGATGTGAATCGAGTCAGTCGCATGAATCCTCTCGTGCGCGGTTTGGCGATTGATGCCTTACCGCAACCTACAAAGATGTTAGCCAAAAAGCAGGTATTTAGGAAATTGGATGCGGGAAGGCCGGGGGTTCTATTCAGAAAATTTCAGGGGATACAGGCCGGGGT
>JAICWB010000257.1 GCA_025935035.1 Terriglobales bacterium | reverse complement strand
TGCTTGGGATGATGCCGCATCCGGATAGGTCAAGCGAGGCGATGCTTGGCTCGTCGGATGGGTTGAAGATATTCCAGGCGATGGTGAAGAACCAGCAGCTAGCACCGAGCGCCTAGCATCGAGTCGTCAGAAGTTCCGTTCGCATCCAATGAGACATGGAATTCCGTGACCATGTTCACACGACGGGAACTGCGCTGAAGAACTGGTTCATTGCGCAGAGTCTGGATGCGCTGGCGGTCGGCGTGTTGTGGCTTGTGGGGCTTTTGATCATCGGCGTGCCATGGGCACCGTTGTGGGCGTTCCTCGGTGCGATATTCCAGTTTGTTCCGAATATTGGCGCAGTGTTGGGCGTGGTCGGGCCGGTGATTGTTGGTGGAATCGATCGCGGCTGGATGTGCGCGTTGTATGTGCTGATCTTGTACGCCATCATTGCCGTAGTGGACGGCCTTTTTCTTCAACCCTATCTCATGCGGCGAACGAGTAAGGTGCCGATATGGGCATCGATCATTGTGCCTATTGTGATGGGGTTCATTATTCCGTTCTGGGGAATATTGTTGGCGCCGCCGTTGCTGGCGGTGGTGTATGCGTATCGGAATAGGGGTGCCGCTCCTCCGGAGCTTGGTCCGCGTGTAGACGCGAAACTATAAACACGGCGCTCTGCTGGAGCGCGGAGTCGAAGTCCAATGCAAGGTCCCTCGACTCCGGACTTCGTCCTCCGCTCGGGATGACAATGGTCGGGGAGACGAGCGTGGTATAATCGGCTTGTCTTTATAGGTTTAGACCCGCTTGGAAGTCTTCCTGGCCTGGTCTTTCTGCTATTAAATCCACTTTAGAAGCTAGTTAAAGTAGAGGTTGAACTATGTCCGGCCATTCAAAATGGGCAACGATCAAACATAAAAAAGGCGCACTGGACGCCAAGCGCGGCAAGATATTTACCCGCCTGATCAAAGAAATCACGATAGCTGCAAAGAGCGGCGGCGATCCGGAAAAGAATCCGCGCCTGCGTACAGCGGTGGCCGCGGCCAAGGCTGAGAACATGCCTTCTGACAACATCAAGCGCGCTATCCAGCGCGGTACCGGGGAGTTGCCCGGCGTAAGCTATGAAGAGATCACGTTTGAAGGATACGGGCCGGGCGGCGTGGCGATCCTGGTGGAAACTTCAACGGACAATCGTAACCGCACAGTGAGCGAGATCCGCCATTGCTTTGGCAAGAACAATGGCAACATGGGTGAAGCCGGCTCGGTGGCGTGGATGTTCAAGAAAAAGGGCTACATCGTTGTGCCGAAGGCTGGCGTGAAGGAAGATGACCTGCTGAACATTGTGCTGGAAAACGGCGGCGACGACCTCAGTTCCGACGAAGAGAACTATGAGATCTACACCGACCCTTCGTCGTATGAAAAGGTGCTGGAAGCGGTGAAAGCCGCGGGCATTAAGCCGGCGATGAATGAACTCTCCATGGTGCCCGACAATTACATCAAGCTGGAAGGCTCGCAAGCCAACCAGATGATCCGCTTGATCGAGGCGCTGGAGGATTTTGACGACACGCAGAACGTGTTCTCTAACGCCGACTTCGACGCTAAGGCGCTCGAGGAGATGGCGGGGTAGCGCAGCGCCTAGCAGCTAGCATCGAGCATCAAGTGGCTGCTGACCTTGGTTGAATTTGAAAGCCTCAGTAAATCTGAGGCTTTTTCTTTTGCTTCCGGCGCGTGTGGCTGTTAGATTCATTCGTTCCTCAATCAATCTCACTGGAGAACTCTACTTGCGACGAATCGCCGCGCTGCTTGCTTCTACTGTATTGCTGACCTCGCTTGCGTTCGGACAGGATGCGAATGCGACCAAAGACGCTGACAAAAAGAAGGATGCGAAGGACTCGCAGGAATCGCGCGTGCCAGTGAAAAAGGGCACATGGGAGATCACGCCTCTGGTTGGTGGTGGCACCGGCTTCGGTAAACGCAGCAGCACGCAGATGTTCTTCGTTCAAGTGCGCGGCGGACACGTGCTCAGCAGCGACCATGGCAAGGGCTGGATGCGTGGCAACTTTGAATATGCGTTTGATCTGACGCCACTGTTTGAAGTGATGGAGCCGCCGCAGGCTACTTATGGTGGTGGGTTCTCACCGGTGGTGTTGAAATGGAACTTCACTAGTGGACGCCGCATGGTGCCGTTCGCTGAGCTGACTGGCGGAGCATTGTGGACGACTCAGGATGTTCCCTTCGGCACGAACAATTTCAACTTCACGCCGCAGGGCGGATTCGGTGTTCACTTTTTGCGTGGGACAGATAAGAAGCAGGCGGTGACTTTGGCCGGGAAATTCCTTCACATCTCGAACGCCGGCATCGCTGATGCGAATTCCGGCGTGAATGCCAGCATTCAGTTTGAGTTGGGGTATACGTGGTTTAAGCGCTAGCGCTTGAAATTCAGTCCGGGGCCGAGCATCGCGATAAATGCGATTGCAATCACTGCAGCGGCGATGATCCATTCATTACTGCGGATTATGAGCGAGAATCCGCTGCAATCCTGATCTGCCGGAAAGCCTTTGCCGTGATAGAGCTGATACATCCACGCCAGACCTGAAGTTCCGCCGAAGGATGAAGCCGCGGCGGAGATTGCTACCAGGATCATTCCCACCGGATTCAAAGCTCCCGCGATACATGATTGAATTCCGCCCGCCAGGTATGGCCAAAGCATGAGGTCGCGCGAAACGGCAACGCGCTCGGCTCCTGTGGGCGGCAGCAATGGTTGCAGTTCGCGCAACGCGAACCAAATGAAAAACGCATATGTCACGAGGCCGGCCACAGTCAGCAACACGCGCCAGAGCCAAAGAGGTCGCCATCCAGTTATGACGGTTGCCCAATCGCCAATGTTGCCGATGCCGGAATAAAGAAAGTATCCGCCGCCTTGCAGCAGATTGATTGTCATAGCCAGCCAAAAGAAGTAACGCCAGTGCGTTGAACTCGTGACAGCGCGGGATAATATCCAGAACGCAAAGCCGAAGATCAGGTTCGCGATGGTTCCACCGGCGGCCACCCACTTGTTTTCGCCGCCGCAGTCGAAATGCACTGACGATATCTGAAGCGGTGTGCCGCAAGTCAGTAGGCAGGCGCCGCCGTGCCCGATACCTTCATGGACGACACTGCACATGGCATAAACGATCAATGCAATGGCGATGACGGTAGGAAGATGGTGGCGGGGCTGGAAGGCGTTTTCCATGGCTGGAAACTTACGCGGGATAAGCGCCGCCGTCAAAATATTCCTGCGCCGTTTGTTATTCTTTTCAGATTATGTCCACGCTAGTTGAGTGCGTTCCGAATTTTTCTGAGGGCCGCGATCCTGCGGTCGTCGATGCCATTGTTAAAGCCATGCAGGTGGAAGGCGTTTACCTTCTCGACCGCGAGATGGACGCCGACCACAATCGGTGCGTGATCACGCTGGTGGGTGATCGTGACGCCATTGCTGAGGCGGCGATACGTGGTGTGGGCAAGGCGAGCGAGTTGATCGACCTGACGAAGCACCAGGGCGCGCATCCACGATTGGGTGCGGCAGATGTGGTGCCGTTCATTCCTATTGATGGTGTATCGCTCGAAGATTGTGTGGCCATATCGAAGTACGTGGCTGAGGAGATATGGAAGCGGCACAAGATTCCTACCTATTTATATGAGGCAGCGGCGCAGGTGCCGGAGCGGCAGAACCTGGAGTACATACGCAAGGGCCAGTTCGAAGGTATCCGCGCAGAGATTGCGACGAACCCGGCGCGCAAGCCGGACTTTGGTGAAGCGAAGCTGCATGCCACTGCCGGGGCGGTGGTAGTGGGCGCGCGCAAGGCGCTCATCGCGTACAACGTTTTCTTGAATACGTCGGATGTAGAGATCGCGAAGAAAGTGGCGAAGGCGGTGCGGTTTTCTTCCGGCGGGTTGCGCTTTGTGAAAGGCGCGGGATTTCTTGTCCGCGGGCAGGCGCAGGTGAGCATGAACCTCACCGACTTTGAGCAGACGCCGATCGCGCGCGTGTTCGAGTACGTGAAGAGGGAAGCGGCGCGCTATGGTGTGATCCCGACGAGCAGCGAGATCGTGGGGTTGATCCCGAAGAAG
>JAICWB010000196.1 GCA_025935035.1 Terriglobales bacterium | reverse complement strand
GGCCTCGTCATACCGGTTGTCGGCCAGCAAGGTCACGCCTTCGGCGTAATCGATCTTGTAGCGGTTCAGCGTTCGCTGCGCCAGCGGAGCATAGATCGCGCACTCCGTAGCCGCGTCAGCGAATTTGCTGTCTTTGCCGGCCAAACTGCAGAAAGCATCGCGTGCGCTGACAGCGTCGCCGGCGTTCACTGCGTCCATGCCTTTGCGGTAGAGATCGCGCTTCTCGTCGTCTTTTGCGGCGAAAGCGGATGTGGTCGCGGCCGAACAAAGCACGGCCAGCAGCAGTAGAAGAGCGGGAGAGGTTTTTCGTTGATGAGTCATTCCAACGTGCGGACAAATTCTCATCCAGAGCATATGTAAGTTAGACGCATTTCGTAATTTGGCACACGTAACCAAGGTACATGTACGTAACTGATTGAAGTCTTACCGCTGTGGAAATTTTGCGTCGCCGATTCTTATGGAGCTCATGACCGACCTCTTCTGGCTCGAGTTATTATTCTTGATCGAGGGGCGCTGCATAATTGCGGGACGCTCGTACGCTGCAGGTGCCACCTTCGTCACCCGGCTTTTGGAAGATTAAGCTGGGGTTCCCATCCGATGCCCCGACGCATGAAAGTTCGACCTCAACTCACAAAAGGGAACTTTGCATCTTTGCGCCTTTGCGTTGGGTTTGGGTTTTTTGATTCCGCTTTACCTCGCGCCTCTCATGCACTAGCCTGTCCCGCATGTATCGCGCATCGCGTTTACTAGCATTTCTCTTGGCGCTCGCCGTAATTTCATTCGCCGCCGATCCACCGCCCATTGCGCTGGCCTTCGTCGAACTCCGGCACGGGTTCGATCTGTCCAAAGCGGAGGTGAACCAACAGCTGGAGCTTGAACTCTCGAAGCCCATCGAGGACAGCCATCGCATTGTTGTTCCCCGCGGCGCCATCATCCACGCCCGCGTCTCTGCCGTCGACAAAAGTAGCAAGCATCCGCGAGTGAGTCTTGTGCTTGACGACATCGAGCTCAACGGCAAGAAGATTCCCATCACGGGCATCATCGCTGCCATAGCTCCACGCGCCGGCGCAGATCTGGCAAGCGACGCCCACTACGGCATGATGGCTTCCAACGAGCCCATCAGCCGAGACCCGAACCGCTCTGTAAGCACCGAAGCCGACGCAGCAGTCTCCACCGCTACCAAACTCAATAAGGAAGGCGACCACGGCATATCACTCGCCGCCGATTCCAGCGGCGCCATAGGTATCGATGCCAAACTCGATTGGCAACTCGCCACTCCACCGCCAGCCACCGTGATCGAAGCCAAAGGGAAGCATCTCACCCTGCTATCGCGCACGCAGATGCTCATCCGCATGGCGCCGCCGCGAGTGGAGTGAACCCGGTTGGAAGTCTCCGTTTAATAAGACGATCGTGCCCCATCCTTGTTCGCCCCGCTGTTGTTCTTGGGCGACAGGGTGCACGATAACGTGGGAAGGGCTGAGAGTTAACGGGTCGCCGCCCCGGAGGCCTCGGTATTGCACGGATACTGCTCCAGCAACGCCTTTTCCAGCAGCGCCGCAGCTGGCTCGTTCGCTTCAGCGGAATGTTGTCGCACGTAGTTGATCATTAGTGCGGTTTCCTGACTCACGCCAACGCTCGACGGCACGCATGCTGTTCCTCGCGCATTGACCTGGTCTGTCAGGCCACGCACCCATCCCGCACAGAAGAATGACTGCATATCGCGCCCGGCAAACGCTTTCTCTTCGAATTGTGTGTTTTGCACGCAAGCCCGCTGAAAAGCAGAGCCCGATTCGCTTATGTGCATCGTCCGCGAGGCGGCCGCTCTTTCGTCGATCTGCTGTTGCTGATCCAATTCCGTTTTGGCTTGCTGCTTGGCGACCGCTGCAATATGCGCCTGAGCCTCGGCGGCTGCTTGCGCTTTTAGCTGCTGCGCCTCGGCGAGTCTGTCTTTGGCTTGCTCTCGCAGATTCCCGCCCTTTACATTGCGAAACTTGATTTCCGCCGTAGAGAAATCCCCCGCTTGTAAGGCCGCCATTCCTTCCGCATAATTTATGCGGTAGCGAAAGATCGTTTTTTGTGCCAAAGCTCGAAACGTCGCACACTGGGCCCCGGCATCTTTGTAGTCGTACGGAAGAGCGCAGAACGCATTACTCGCGCCTATCGAGTCGCCGCTGTTCACCGCTTGCTGTCCTTTTAAATAGAGATCATCTTTCTGGTCTGCGCGACAGACGGCAGCACAAAAAAGTACAGCGATCGCGAGCGCCATCATCGAGAAAGGTTTCATCTGAAAACCTCGGTTCGGGAGTCGTTTTAGACTAGGCCTATCCAAACGCCCGACGCAACCGGTTTGACTCGTTATCTGCATTACCGAAGGACATGCCTTTCCACAGCGGTGTGCTTGACGCTAATGGTTTAAAGCGATAACATGGTCACGGGTGGATATAGCAATAAGAAATAATCTATAACTCCTTTATTTTGTGAATTTTGACATTTAAGCCGTTTATTTTGTGATAGATGTGGCACCCCTCCAAGTTAAGTTCCTTTGTTTGTGATAGACATGAAAATGGGTGGGGAGGGGGGGTATCATGAAGAGTTTTGCAGGTTGTTCTTTCCTGCATTCAGATTCATCTAATCGCTAGATCCACTATGACACCTACTTACTTCAACAGCGCCATCGCAGACGATATCCTGACGGTTTCCAACGGTACGCCCCCGGTCGCCAAGCGCATCGCCCATGAAACCCACGTCCACGGCAAGACTCTTCAAGATGACTACTTCTGGATGCGCGACAAGCAGGATCCTGAAGTGGCTGCCTACCTCGAAGCGGAGAACGCTTATGCCGACTCGCTCATGGCGCCCACTGCTCCACTGCAAAAGAAGCTCTACAACGAATTAGTCAGTCACATTAAAGAGACAGACGAATCCGCGCCCTACCGGCAAGGCGATTATTTCTACTACTCCCGCACCGAGGCCGGGCAGCAGTATCCCATTTACTGCCGCAAGCATTTGAAACTCGACGCGCCCGAGCAAGTCATCCTCGATCAGAACCAGCTCGCCATCGGCGAAAAATTCATGTCGCTCGGCGCATTCACTATCAGTGAGGACGCGCGCTACCTCGCCTACTCTACTGACAACACCGGCTTCCGCCAATACACGCTACACATCAAGGACCTCACCACCGGCAGGCTTTTCGCGGAATCAGTGCCGCGCGCAAATTCCGTAGCCTGGGCGAACGACAATAAGACGCTCTTCTACGTCATTGAAGACAGCGCCAAGCGCCCCTATCGCCTCTATCGTCACGCCCTCGGCTCCGATCCCACGAATGACGCGTTGATCTACGAAGAGCCAGACGAGAAATTCACCATCGGTGTCGGCAAAGGACGCAGCAAGCGATTCCTGTATCTCGAGATCGGCAGCCACACGACCTCGGAAGTTCGCTATGCGTCTGCCGACGACCCGAAGGCAGAATGGAAACTCATCGCCCCCCGCATGCACGATCAGGAATACTATGCGGATGATCAAGGCGACCGCTTCTTCATCCGCACCAATCAAGCCAGCCGCAACTTCGAGGTTATGACCGCGCCCATCGTAACTCCCGCGCGCGAGAACTGGACCCCGTTCATTGCGCACCGTGACCACGTGATGATCGAAGATGTCACCACCTTCGCTGACTTCATCACTCTCTCAGAACGCGAGAACGGCCTGCAACAGATCCGCCTGCTAGACACACGCGATGGTCTCGGCAAACCTTTCCGCGCGGATATGCGCATCGCTTTCCCTGAGCCGGTTTACTCTGCGTCGGTCAGCGTAAACCGCGAATGGAACACGCATACGCTGCGCTACAACTATCAATCACCCATCACGCCCAGCTCGATCTATGACTATGACCTCGATACGCACCAGTCCTCGCTGGTAAAGCAGAATGAGATTCCCGGCGGATTCGACCGCGCCAACTACGTGGTCGAGCGCCTCTTCGCGACGGCGAAAGATGGCGTGAAGGTGCCCATCAGCGTGATCCATCGCAAAGGTGTGCCGCACGATGGCAGCGCACCTCTATATCTCTACGGATACGGCTCTTACGGCATCTCTCTGCCGCTGGGCTTCAATGCCAATCGACTTGCGCTACTGGATCGCGGAGTCGTTGTCGCGCTGGCTCACATCCGCGGCGGCGGCGACTTAGGCAAACCCTGGCATGACCACGGCAAGATGATGAAGAAGATGAACACCTTCACTGACTTCATCACATGCGCCGAATACCTCATCGCCAACAAGTTCGCCGACCCGAAGCGCGTCGCGATTGAAGGCCGCTCCGCCGGCGGTTTGCTCATGGGTGCAGTCGTCAACATGCGTCCCGATCTGTGGAAGGCTGTGCTCACCGGCGTCCCGTTCGTTGACGTAATGAACACCATGCTGGACGCGTCGCTTCCGCTCACTGTCGGGGAGTACGAAGAGTGGGGCAATCCCAACGAGAAGGCTGCATACGACTACATGATGCAGTACTCGCCGTATGACAACTTGAAGAAGGCCAACTATCCGACCATCTTAGTGAAGACCAGCTTTAATGACAGCCAGGTCATGTACTGGGAACCGGCAAAATACGTAGCCAAAATGCGAGCGTTGAATCCGGAAGCCAAGAATCCTGTGCTGTTCAAGACCAACATGGCCGCAGGCCACGGCGGGGCGTCAGGCCGTTACGACTACTTGCACGAGGTGGCATTCGACTACGCATTCTTCCTGACGCAGTTGGGAGTGGAGAAATAAAAGGCATACCACGGAAAAAGCGAAAGAACAGATAAGAGACGATCGAGCATAACCAAAAACGGACCAAACCCAACAAGGTTGATCCGTTTTTATCTGTTGTTTCGTTTTTTCCGTGGTAAGCCGTTGCCTTTGACTACTTGTTCGGCTGCGTGGCCGGAGCTGGGCTGTTCTCGAAGTCCACTTTCGGTACAGCTTTCTCGCTCTCGCTGATCTGGTAGTAGTCGTTGTTGCGTTGGAATCCAGCCATGCCCGCGAACAGGCTGTTGGGGAATTGACCGATGAACGTGTTGTAGTCCTGGATGGAATCGTTGTAGCGCTTGCGCGATACAGCCAGTCGGTTTTCCGTTCCGGCAAGTTCATCCTGCAACCGCATAAAGTTCTCGCTCGACTTCAGTTGCGGATAATTTTCCGCGATGGCCAGCAAGCGTCCCAGTGCGCCGGTTACTTGGTTGTTGGCGGCGATCTTGTCGGCAGGTGTGGAAGCGTTGAGCAATTGCGAGCGCGCCTGCGCGATCTCGCCAAACACTTTTTGTTCTTGTCCGGCGATGCCTTTGACCGTCTCTACAAGGTTCGGGATCAGGTCAGCGCGGCGCTTCATGTTGTTGTCCACTTCAGCGAAGTTGGACTTGATGGCTTCATTCTTGGCCACCATCTGGTTCTTGGAACTCACATACATTCCGCCGAACATCAGCAGAATGAGTACAACCACAATCAAAACGATCAGGCCTTTGCCCATTGCGTTTCTCTCCTCTTATGCAGACGAACATCGTACCGCAAAAGTCTCAACCAAGCCTCTTGTCCACTTCGTTCACAACCCGCTCGATGGCGCGCAAGTAGCCGTCGAATGTATGG
>JAICWB010000270.1 GCA_025935035.1 Terriglobales bacterium | reverse complement strand
TGCCCGCAGTCCGGACAAAAGGCGCAACTAGCTTGCTTCTCTTCTGGCATCACACCATCTCTTTTAGGTTCGGCGAGATGAGGAGTTTGGCTTCGGTGGCGGATTGCACTTGGTCGGGCGTTAGGCCCGGAGCGATCTCTTCCAGCACTAAGCCTTCGGGCGTGACACGGATCCAGGCCATTTCGGTGGCGATGGTCTGCACGACTTTTACGCCGGTGAGCGGAAGCGTGCAGCGCCTTAGGATCTTGGGCGCGCCGTCTTTCGTCGTGTGTTCCATGGCGACGACGACGCGGCGCGCGCCGGCGACCAGGTCCATGGCGCCGCCCATGCCTTTCACCATTTTGCCGGGGATCATCCAGTTGGCGAGGTTGCCTTGCTCGTCCACTTCCATGGCGCCGAGGACGCTGAAATCGATGTGTCCGCCGCGAATCATGGCGAAGGATTCGGCGGAGTCGAAATAGGCGGTGCCGGGGATCTCCGTGATGGTCTCTTTGCCGGCGTTGATGAGGTCAGCGTCTTCGTCGCCTTCAAAAGGATACGGGCCGATGCCGAGCATGCCGTTCTCGCTCTGCAGAACGACGTGCATGCCTGCGGGAACGTGGTTCGCGACGAGCGTGGGCATGCCGATGCCGAGGTTCACGTAGTAGCCGTCGCGAAGCTCGCGTGCGATGCGGCGCACGATGAGGTCGCGCTTGGAAGTGTCTTTCTGTTTTGCGGGTTGTCGGTTGTCGGTCATCGGTTATCGGTAAGGGCTGTCGGCTGTCGGCTATCATCTGTCAGCAAAAACGTGGCGCGCTTCGAGCGCGCAGGATCAAAGTCCGAGGCGAGGTCCCTCCACTCCGGGCTTCGCCCTCCGGTCGGAATGACAGAGTTGGAATACTTGAACGTCATGCTTTCCTCGGTGTGAGGGTGCGACGCTCGATGCGCTTCTCGTAGTTTGTGCCTTGGAAGATTCGGTTCACGTAGATGCTGGGCGTCATGATCTTGTCGGGATCGAGCGTGCCTACTTCTACCAGCTCTTCGACTTCGACGACCGTGATTTTCGCCGCGGCGGCCATCATGGGGTTGAAGTTGCGCGCGGTCTTGCGATAAATCAGATTGCCCCAGCAGTCACCTTTATATGCCTTGATCAGGGCGAAGTCGGCTTTGAGCGCGCGCTCCATCACGTAGGGGCGTCCGTCGAAGTCGCGGGTCTCTTTGCCTTCGGCGACTATGGTACCCACTCCGGTGGGCGTGAAGAATGCTGGGATGCCGGCGCCGCCAGCGCGAAGGCGTTCTGCGAATGTGCCTTGCGGGACTAGTTGGAGGTCGAGCTTGTTGGTGAGGACTAGCTGCTCGAGGAGTTTGTTCTCGCCTACGTAACTGCCGATGTGTTTAATGATCTGTCCGGCGGCGAGGCACTTGCCGAGACCGACGTCGTCAATGCCCACGTTGTTGCTGATGGTGGTAAGGTTCTTGACACCAGAGCGGACTAGCGCGTCGATGAGGTTTTCAGGGATACCGCAGAGGCCGAAGCCGCCTAGCATCACGGTGGCGCCATCGGCGATGCCGCGGAGCGCTTCGTCGGCGTTGGCGACGACCTTATTCATGAGGATTCGATTCTAACAAAGACGTGATTTGAACGCAGAGGCGCGGAGGCGCTGAGGAAAAAACGTCAGTGGCTGTGGGGTGGGGCTTGCGGTTGCTGCGGTTGCTGATTGCCTTCGCCCTGGACTTCGACCATTCCGCGGATGAGACTTTGCTCTTGCGGTGAGAATGTCTGGTGGAAGCGGTCAGAGTTCATCACGCGTTCGCGGTCTTCCGGCGACATCTGCTGTAGATGCTGGAAGGCGGTGCGGACCGGCTGTCGGCGGTTCTCTGGAATATCATGCATCTGCTGGTGCAGTTGCTCGAGGCGCCGCTTCTGCTGGTCATTCAGACTGTCAAACTTCTGCATGCGCTGGATGACACGTTCCTGTTGCTGCGGCGGCATGGCGTTAAAGTTCTGCAGGCGCTGCTGAAGTTGCTCCTGCCGCTTGGGCGGAAGCTTCTGAAATTGGGGGTCGTTCTGCAGGGCTTTTTCCTGCTGGTCCGGCGGCACGTTGCGGTAGCGTTGCAGCCATTCACCGGCGCGCGGCTTGTTGGCTTTCTGCTCGCGCCGCTGTTCGCGTTTGTTGTTCTGCTGCGGGGCGAAGGCGAATGCGGGCATCGCCATGCTCAGCGTGAGAGCTGCGGTGAGGGCGAATCCCGGAATGTGTTTAATGAGCTTCATTTAAAAGCTGGGCCGAAAGGGCCTACATACTACCTGATTACATCTCCGTCTTGGAGGAATTTGTTGTTGTCGTTGGAGTATCTGCCGGTTGCGAGTTGGTGGTCTGAAGATCGTCCAGCATCTCAAAATCGGCGTACATGTCTTCGTTCTTGTCGAGCTTTTGCAGGTCATTCACTGCGGGGCTCACCTGAGCCTGAACCGGCTGCACTTGCGCAGTTGGGCGTTCGTAGATCCCGATGCCGATGGCGATGGCCAAGGCCATGACCGCCGCCGCGGCCGGACGCCAGAAGCTGTGACGGAAGCTTTGAATCAACCGGGCCATCACGCCGGAAGGCTGCGATTGTTCACGCTTTACTTCCGCGAGGCGGGCCTGGAAACGGGTGTTGAAATACGGCGAGGGCTCGGGCGCGGTCCACTCATCGAGTGCCGCGGAGGAAGCCTGCATCGCCTGCCAAAGTTTTGTGCATTCGGCGCAGCCATTCATGTGAGAGGCCATGAGAGCGGAGAGATCCGGCGACGCGGAGGCTGCGTTCATCTGGTCGAGCATCTGTTCTTGAATCTTGGCGCAATCCATAACTACATCCAATCTATGAAGACTTACTACTTATTAGACGAAGCCTTTCAACTTGTCGCGCAAACTTTCGTAAGCGCGGAATAACAATGATTTCGTTGCTGACTCACTGAGCTTTAATACATCTGCGATCTGGCGGTAATCCATGTCTTGATACTTATGCATGAGCACAGCCATGCGTTGGCGCTCGGGCAATTCCATCACGTGTTGGCGGATGGCGGCGAGACGTTCCTGGCGGACCATGTCCTGCTCAGCATTGATGTCTTTGCTGGCCACGTCCATGGTGCTGCCGGACTCTTCATTGGGCTCATCGAGGCTGACCGAATCCGCCATGCGCTCCTGGCGCGTGTCTCGCGCGTGGTTCACGGCAAGATTGGTGGCGATGCGATAGAGCCACGTGGTGAACTTTGCTTCCGCGGCATAACTTGCGCGCGAGCGATAGACGCGCAGGAAAACTTCCTGCGCTAGTTCTTCCGCTACCGCCCGGTTGTGCACCATGCGATACATAAAACTGATCATCGGGCGGCGGAATTTTTCGACGAGAAAATCGAACGCTGAATCGTCACCAGCGCCGACGCGAAGCATCACTTCCGCGTCAGTCAATGAGCCGTATGTGGCGACCGCTGGCGGAACGGATTCCGCACCGGAGCGAGGCGTCATTCCCACCGTCCATTGAGTGGCCCACGAGTTGGACCAAGTGCCGGATTTGAGTGCAACTGTGCCCACACCATTTGGAACCCTCTTGAAAGGAAAAAGTTGTGGCTGCATGGGTATTGTAAAGGGAAAGAGCGGGGCGCGGAAATAGATGAAAATGCGGGAGTTATGCGTTTGTGATTGCCAGGACTGGTGATTGCATGGGCCTCTCTAGAAGTGGACTTGATAAGTTACTGAAGTAAAGTCCAATCGGAGGTGCACTGCGGGATTTGTGATTGACTTCGGCAAACGATTGAGAAAATAATTTCCGCCGGGAAAAATGGCGATGTTTCTGACTGAATCTGGGAAAGGCCGCCTTACAAG
>JAICWB010000011.1 GCA_025935035.1 Terriglobales bacterium | reverse complement strand
TGCCTGTTTGTTCTGCTCTTTGAGTTTTGAGTCAATGACCCGCACTTTGAAGAGCAGCCCTTGTTTCTCGATCGACCTTTGCAGGCGATCGATATCGTCCGCACTCACGTTCTGCGGTGAGTTTGCGATCTCCACCAGCACGCGTTCCAACTCGTCCAGCGTGTGCTGCACGGCAGGATCCTTTGCTGTCTTGGTGCCGCTGCTGCGGTAGAGACGGTTTGAATCGAGCAGGTCGCGAGCCTGTTCCTGCTTGTCAGCGAAGTCGCCTTTGTCTTTCGACTCGGCGGTCAGCACTTCGACGAGCAAGATCTGCGTGCGCTCTAAATGGTGATCGAGCGAGACTGAGACGATGCGGTCGCGGCCGGCGTCGGTAATAACATTGGCAGTCGGGCCGGGCTCGGGTTTATTCGTTTTCTCCCACATGCGCCCGCCGACGAACGCCGCCACCAGCAGCAGAGCCATCGCTCCTGCCACAACCCACTTCTGCGGACGTAACATTTCAGCGAGCCAGCCACGCCGCTTTTCCGGCAATTGGTCGCGTAAGTTGGCCCACACTTTGGACTCGTAGCTGTCCGGCAGCGCAGGCACTTTCACCTGCGGTACACGTGCTAGTGCAGCGGACAAACGCTGCAGTTCCGCGCGGCACTCCGCGCAAGCCGCCAAGTGCGCTTCCAGGGCAGCGTCGTTTAATTCGTTGTAGTGTTTCAAGATCATTTCTTCTTCATTCAAGTGGTTCATCGTGTTGCCACCAGTGGTCCAAGGTTGACACGCAATTTCTTTACCGCGCGGAATATTGTGTTCTTGGCCGCGTTTTCTTTCACTTTCAGAGTCTTGCTGATCTCCTCAATCGATTGCCCTTCCATGTGGCGCAAAGTGAACGCGATTCGCTCAGTCGGCGTCAGCAACTTCATGGCGACGGCGATCTTCTCGTTCGCTTCGCGGCTTAAAAGTTGTCGTTCCGGGCCAGCCTCTGTGCTGGCGACTTGCACCGTGTTCTCTTCCGGATCAGGATCGTCAGAGATGGTGTAATCGCCGTTGATCTTTTTCTTTTCCAGCATGTCAAGGCAGCGGTTCACTGCGATGCGATAGACCCACGTCGAAAATTTTGACTTGCCTTCGAACCGGTCGAGGTTTTTGTACGCGCGCAGGAAGGTTTCTTGAACGACTTCGTCCGCGTCTTGTTGGTTTCCAGTCATGCGATATGCCAGGTTGAAGACGCTGCGGGAATGCGCGTCCACCAGCACGCGAAACGCATCGCGGTCGCCGGACAGCACCTGCGCTACTGCCGCTGCCTCCATCTCTTCCATGCGTTCGTTTAGACCGGAGTTCGCCATTGCGGTTAGTTTGTTGGAAAGAAGTAATTTAGGCCATTTCCGGGCCTGATTTTCACGGCCTACGGTAAACTGCTAGGCCATTGCTTGCAAACGGGGGGATCAGGATGGACATTCGGGGACTCGTCTGCGCGCTGGCGCTTTCAGGATTGGCGTTGGCGCAGGGTAGCAAGAGCACTAATAATAAGGATTGGAACTTTGCCGTCTCCGGCGATTCGCGCAACTGCGGCGATGTGATCATGCCTTCGATCGCAGCAGGAGCCGAAGCCAACCACGCCGAATTTTACTGGCACCTCGGCGACTTCCGCGCTCTCTTCGATCAGGACCAGGACATTGTTGTGGATGCCAACGGCGCGCCGCGCCATCTGAGCATTACGAATTATCTGGACGGTGCTTGGCCGGATTTCATCGCAAATCAGCTGCGAGCTTTTGGCAGCATGCCGGTTTTCCTCGCGCCGGGGAATCATGAGTTCTACAACGGCAAGACGCGCGGAGACTATGTCGGGCAATTCGCCGATTGGATCAATTCGCCGATGATCCAGCAGCAACGGCTTAAAGATGACCCCGCCGACCACGCCGTGAAGACCTACTATCACTGGATCCAAGGCGGCGTAGATTTCATTTCGCTGGACAACGCTACGGTAGATCAATTCTCGGCGCGGCAAATGGCGTGGTTCGAACTGGTTCTCAAGCGCGCGGAAACTGACCGGGAAGTGCGTGCCGTAGTAGTAGGGATGCACGCGGCGCTCCCCGATAGCCTCGCCTCCGGACACAGCATGAATGATTGGCCGCAAGGCTTACAGAGCGGACGCAAGGCATACGACGATCTGCTGGCCTTCGAGAAAAAAACTTCCAAGCATGTGTATGTGCTCGCCAGTCATTCGCACTTCCTGATGGAAGGCATTTTTGACGATGATATGTGGCGCGCGAACGGCGGCGTTTTACCCGGCTACATCATTGGCACAGCCGGGGCGGAGCGATATCGCTTGCCGGCCACTGCCGACAAAGCCAAGCTCGCCAAGACTGATATTTACGGATTCATGCTGGGCACCGTTCATCCTGACGGCGCCATTGATTTCAGCTTTAAGTACATAGACGAAAAAGAAGTGACTGCGCCGGTAAAGAAACATTACGGCGCTATCGTCGATGCGTGTTTCGCGGAGAATAAGGGCAGGTAAGGCGTTTGCCGCCTTGTGTCGCGGCCGCTCGCCTCGTGTAAACTGTGCACATCATTATGCGACCCAAGCTGGTTGTGCCATTCCTTCTTTTTGCATTCTTACCTCTCCTTCAAGCGCAAAAGACCACCAAGCCGTCCATCGTGCCCAAGCAAGACGTTGTGCTTGACGTGATGAAGGCGGAGCTTGACCGTGCCACCGCCGGTTTAGCGAAAGCCGATCCGGCGCCATACTTCACGGCTTACTCGGTGGAAGATGAAGACAATACGGTCATCGTGGCGTCCAACGGTGCCCTGATCAATTCGTTGAACAATCGGCGGCGCTCGGCAGATGTGTTCGTGCGGGTGGGTTCGCCCGCTTTCGACAACACACACGGCGAGGCGCGCCGATCCGGCATTACGACAGGCGAGCTTCCCCTGCAGAATGACCGCGACGCGCTCGCGCGCGAACTCTGGCGGCTGACGGACAGGGAATACAAGCAGGCCTCGCAGACATACTTACAAGCGAAAACGAAAGAGGCTGTCCGGGCGAAAGAAGAAGACGACTCGCCGGACTTCTCTAAGGAAACCTTTCAGCCGCAGCAGACGCAGCCGGTCGCAGTCCCTGCGAAGGTGGATCAGAAGATGTGGGAAGACCGCATGCGTCGCTTGTCGGCGGAGTTCAATAAGTATCCGCTGGTCTATCACTCCGGCGTGTATTTCATCTCTACCGCACTTGAGCACCGGTTCATCTCCAGCGAGAAGAACCAGGTGGTCACATCGACGCCTAATGTCCGGCTGATGATCGTGGCGCAGACCACCGCCGATGACGGCATGGAGCTTCTGCGCGTCGAGACGTTTGAAGCACCTGAGCCTGTTCGGTTGCCGACTGATGCCGAACTGCTGCCTAAGATCGACACGGTCGCAAAAGACCTGATCGCGCTGCGCAGCGCCAAGCTTGCCGAACCATATAACGGACCTGCATTGCTCTCAGGCCGCTCGGCAGCAGTGTTCTTCCATGAAGTGTTGGGGCATCGCGTGGAAGGCCAGCGCCAGCGTGGTGATGACGAAGGCATGACGTTCACCAAGCAAGTCGGCAAGCCGGTGTTACCGTCGTTCCTCAGCGTTTCCGATGACCCAACCATCAAAGAGATGGGCGGATATCAACTCTCCGGTTACTACACTTACGATGACGAAGGGATGCCTGCGCGCCGGGTGGACGTGATCCAAGATGGCATCTTGAAGAACTTCCTGATGTCTCGCATGCCGGTAAAAGATTTCCTTACATCCAACGGCCACGGTCGCGCGCAGCCAGGATACATGCAAGTGGGCCGGCAGGGGAATTTGATCGTCACTTCTAAGAAGACTGTGCCCGAGCCCGAACTGCGAAAAGAGTTTATTGAAGAGATCAAAAAGCAAGGCAAACCGTACGGACTTTACTTCGAAGACATCCAAGGCGGCTTCACGCTGACCACTCGTTCTTCACCGCAAGCGTTCCAGGTGCTGCCGGTGATGGTGTATCGCGTGTATCCGGATGGACGACCGGATGAGCTTGTACGCGGCGTGGACATCGTGGGTACGCCGCTGGCTGCGCTTAATCGAATCATGGCAACCGGCGACAAGCAGTTCATCTTCAACGGTGTGTGCGGAGCGGAATCCGGCAGCGTTCCGGTCTCAGCCGTGGCGCCCGCGATGTTGTTCTCTGAGATCGAAGTGCAGCGCAAAGCGCAGAGCCACGAGCGTCCGCCGATCTTGCCCAATCCGATCGCAGCGTCAACACAGCAAGGGGGCAACTAAGATGAAGCGAATCATCCGCAGAATCTGCATTGTCATTCTCGCCGTTGCTTCCATCGCTGCTCTCGCGCAATCCGCGGCTGACGATCCCGTCCTAAAGGCCATGCAAGCGGAGATGGAGCGCTCGAAGACGAAACTCCAACTTGATCAGGAACAAAAGCCGTATTACATCGAGTACGCGATCACAGATCAGGACGAATATGCCGCAGACGCCGTCTTCGGTGCGCTGCAGACTGACTTGCATAGCCGTGCCCGCATTTTGCGTGTGCTGGTTCGGGTAGGCGACTACAAGCAAGATGACGTTGTTGGCCAGAACGAAAGCGCCGTACAGCTTGCGCCATTTGAGAATGATGTTCCGGCGATACGTCTCGCCATTTGGCTGGCTACCGACGCCGCCTACAAGCGGGCGCTTGAGCAGTTCACTGAGAAGCAAGCTGCCCTGAAGCAGTTTGAGAACAGTGACCCGCAGCCCGATGATTTCGCGCATGCACCGGTGGTCAACGAGATCGGCTCGCCGGCCAAGCTGCAGTTGGACACGGCGACATGGAAAAAGAATCTTGAGACGGTCTCAGCGATGTACCGCACCGACCCGAAACTTGACGCTTTCGCCGTCGTGCTGCGTGCGAATGCTACGAACAAGTACTTCCTTAACTCTGAAGGGAGCACGACGCGCACCGGCGCCGTAACTTATCTCTATAACATTGAAGGGTCCACGCAAGCGCCCGATGGCATGCGTTTGGACCGCTCCGCGGGCAAAGTGGTTGCAACTCTCGCAGAGCTTCCCACATTGGATGCCTTAAAAGGCGACGCAAAGACTTTGATGGACACGCTCGCTGCTCTTCGCGCAGCCCCTGTGGTTGAAGAGCAATATCGCGGGCCAGTGCTTGTTTCGCCGGATGCGGCCTCTGATCTGCTGAAATCTCTGGTCGGCGACAACGTACTCGGCCGCCGTCCTCAGCCGGGGGATAATGCCCGCGTAATGGGTTCGTTTGCCAACGAGTTCAAAAGCCGGGTGTTGCCAGATTTCGTGAATGTGGTGGACGACCCGACCAAAGCTTCGGTCGATGGGCACACCCTTCTCGGCCACTATGATGTTGACGATGAAGCCGTAAAAGCCACTCCCGTCAAAGTGATCGACCAGGGCAAGTTGGTGAGCTACCTCACGGACCGCACTCCGATCCGCGACTTCCCATCCTCGAACGGACACGGTCGCGCTTCCGCGGTTACATCAGCGCGTCCCGGCATCGCTAACTTCTTCGTGACTTCTTCCGAACCGCTGGACAAGGACAAGCTGAAAGCGAAGTTCATTGAACTCTGCAAAGCGCACGACCAAAAGTACTGCTATCGCGTGGAAACGTTGTCGCCGCGATTAGCGCCTCGCCTGCTGTACCGCGTGTACGTTGCGGATGGCCATGAGGAACTGGTTCGCGGCGCTCGCTTTGACCAACTCGATACGCGCGCGATACGTAGTGACCTGGTGGCTCTTGGCAACGACGCGGAGGCGTTCAACACGGTCACTCCATCACCTGCTTCGATCATTGTCCCTTCATTGCTCTTCGATGAGCTGGACATCAAGCGTGCCAACGCGGCGAAAGAGAAACTTCCGGATTATCCGCCACCGGACCTGAAAGGCAACTAGCCACGCATGCGATACCGCACGCTAGGCCGCACAGGATTTTCCGTAAGCGACATCGCTCACGGGCTGTGGGGTATGGGTTCGTGGAGCGATTCGGACGACAGGCAATCCGCTGAAGCGCTGCAAAGCGCGACCGACTTAGGCTGCAATTTCTTTGATAGCGCGTGGGCGTACGGCGACGGCCGCAGCGACCGTTTGCTGGGTGCGCATTTGAAGAAGAATGCCGGGAAGCAATTGTTCGCGGCGTCGAAAGTTCCTCCGCTTAATCGCAGATGGCCGGCGCGTTCGAGTTACAAATATGCTGATGTGTTTCCCAAGACCCATGTGCTCGCCACTGCTGATTCAATCTGCGAAGCGCTGCAACAGCCGGTCATCGACTTATTGCAGTTCCATGTTTGGGATGACTCTTGGGCGAATGAACCTGAGTTTCGCGAGACGGTGGAACTGCTGAAGTCCAGCGGGCGTGTGAGAGCGTTCGGCATCAGCCTGAATCGCTGGGAGCCGGCGAACGGCATTGCCGCGATCCGTACGGGACTCGTTGATACAGTCCAAGTCATCTACAACATCTTTGATCAGGCGCCGGAAGATGAACTCTTTCCTGCTTGCCGCGAGCACAATGTGGGCGTAATCGCGCGGGTTCCACTCGACGAAGGCAGTCTCGGCGGGAAGCTCACACCGCAAACCACTTTCCCTGCCGGCGATTGGCGCGCCAATTATTTTAATCCCGCGAATCTTCACGCTACTCTCTCTCGCGTCGAGCGAGTGAAGTCGAGTTTGCCGGAAGGCATGACTCTTCCGGAGATGGCATTGCGTTTTATCTTGTCGAATCTGGTGGTAAGCACCGCCATCATCGGCATGCGCAAGCAGGAGCATGTGAGAGCCAACATCGCGGCCAGTGACGCTGGGCCAATTAAAGCTGCGCTGCTCGCCGAACTCAAGCACCATCGCTGGGACCGCGTGCCGGACGCCAAGACTGCATGACGCAAGACGTACTATCTCGCCCGCCCGAACCATACGACCTGCGGTTGCGCTATGGCAGCGACGAAAATGAATTCGGCGACCTGCGTCTTCCGAAGTCAAAAGGACCATTCCCCCTTTTGATGAACATCCATGGTGGCTACTGGCGAGCACGATATGATCTACAACACGCGAGCCACCTATGCGCGGCGCTCACGCAAGAGGGTTTCGCAACATTCAACCTCGAGTACCGCCGGGTGGGAAATCCCGGCGGAGCGTGGCCGGGCACCTTTGAAGATGTGACTAACGGGCTGAAGGTCATCCGGCAGAACGCGGGGAAGTACAACATCGACGGCAAACGTACCATCGTGATGGGCCACTCCGCTGGTGGGCAACTTGCGATCTGTCTGGCATCTCGCACGCCGGATCTTGCAGGCGTCGTATCTTTGGCGGGAGTGCTTGACTTGCAACGCGCATTTGACCAGCACCTAAGCAATGATGCTGTGGTCGAATTCATGGGTGGGACGCCGAAGCAGATGCCTGACCATTATCATGAAGCTTCCCCACTTGACCTGGCGATCCCCAAAGTTCGGCAGGAGATCGTCTTCGGCGATAAAGACGACGTAGTCCCTCCCGCCTTCAGTCGCGACTATGTCACAGCCAAGAAGCAAAAAGTCGAACACGTGGAAGCAGTGGAGATTGCCGGTGCAGGGCACTTCGACATCATCGATCCGCAGTCATCCGCTTGGCCGCACGTAGTGAAGGCAGTAAAAAGATTGCTCGCGTAAACCGGAGGTCATCTTGAAGAAGACTGCACTCGCTCTGTTCACACTGTTGTTTTCTGCGTTTACGCTCGCACAAGAACCGCAAGGCATCGTCATCCACGCCGGCACCATGTTCGACGGGACTGGAAAAGTGCTGCGCGATGTTCGCATCGTTGTGCGCCGCGGCAAGATCGAAAGCGTGAAGCAGCACGCGGGAGCAGTGCCAGACGCAACTTACGACTTCAGCGACCTCACCGTGATGCCGGGCTGGATCGATACGCATGTTCACATCACCTGGCATTTTGATAAGAACGGCCGCCTGGCGGATGAAAAAAGCGAATCTCCCGCCCGTGCGACACTAGCTGAAGAGAGCAATGCATGGAAGACACTTCTCGGCGGTTTCACCACGGTGCAAAGCGTTGGCGCGCCGGAAGACAAAGAGCTGCGCGACGCGATTGACGAAAAACTGGTTCCTGGTCCGCGTATCTTGACTGCTCTGGAACCGCTATCTGATCCAAAGCTCTCTATCGATGACATTCGCGCCTACGTGAAGAAAGCCAAGGCCGACGGCGCCGACCTGATAAAGATATTCGCCTCTAAAAGCATTCGCCAGGGCGGCGGGCAGACGCTCTCAGATGAACAACTCGCGGCAGCATGTGGCGAAGCCAAACAGCTTGGCTTGCGCACGCTTGTTCACGCCTATAAGGAAGCCGTGGGTGCCGCTTCGCGAGACGGGTGTACGCAGGTGGAGCACGGCACACTGACTGAAGATGACGATCTTCACACTCTGGCAGAGAACCATACCTATTTCGATCCGCAGGTGGGCCTCGTCATTCACAACTACCTTGATAACAAGGCCCGCTATCTGGGCATTGGCAATTACACAGAAGAAGGTTTTGCCAAGATGCAGGAGGCGCTGCCTCTCAACGCAGATCTTTTCAAGCGTGCGCTGCAGGTCAAAGGTCTCAAGATCGTATTCGGCACGGACGCGGTCGCCGGGGCTCACGGTCGCAATGCAGAGGAATTCATCTATCGAGTGAAGGATGGCGGCCAGGACCCGATGGCGGCCATGGTCTCAGCGCAATCGCTTGCCGCAGAGTCGCTCAACCTCGGCGATCAGATCGGCACCATTGCGCCCGGCATGCAGGCGGATATCATTGCTCTGGACGGTGATCCGCGCGAAGACATCACCGCGGTTCGCCGCGTTGTATTCGTGATGAAGGACGGCAGCGTGTACAAGAACCAAGCTCCCGTTCCGCCGCCTGCCGCAAAGCATCACCGCAAATAGTTGCTGTTATACTTTTGCCTCTTCCGGAGAACCGCCCAGCATGCGTTGCTTGAAACTGTGCCTCCTCTATTGTTTTCTTCTGACCCTCCCCGCATTTTCTCAAGACAAGACCAAGACCCCTGACCCTCATAAAGTGATTGCGGACCGGCTTTCCGCCGTCGGCAATTTCACTTCGGCATGGAAATTCCATCCGGCGGACATGGAACACGGTGAGGCGATGTCCCTCGATGATTCATCCTGGCAGCCGGTCGATCCAACGCCGCAGTGGGAAGGATATAAGTGGACGGGCAGCTCCGCATGGTTTCGCACCACTCTCGTCGTGCCACAAAACAACAAAGGTTACGACCTTAATGGCGCTGACATCTGGGTGAACCAGGAGACGGATGATGACATCATTGTCTACGTAAATGGGCTGCGCATCGCCATGGGTGAATCGCTGGAGCCGACGGAAGTGGCGACGCGCGTAAAGCCGGGCGACAAGATACTGCTTGCTATCAAGGTACTCGCTATCTCGGGCGAACATCATCTGCGCGCGCGATTGAATATCGTTCCCGCGCAAGAGCGGCCGAGTCCGCTTGTTCTGGCTGACGAATTGCGATCAGCAGATGCGCTTGTCGGCACGCTCGCGGATGATCCGGCACAGCGCAAGCAACAACTGGAAGCTGCCTATCAGGCGGTGGACCTGAAAGCACTGGACTCCGCCGACCAAAAAACATTCGACGATTCTCTTCGCGCTGCGCAGGCAAAACTGGAACCTCTTCGTCCGCTTTTTCAGAAGTACACCATTCACGCGACGGGCAACGCACATATCGATATGGCATGGCTGTGGCCGTCTAGTGAGACGGTGGACGTGGTTCGCCGAACTTACGGAACAGCGCTGCAATTGATGGATGAATATCCTGATTACACTTTTGCGCAGTCTACCGCGCAGACTAGCGCATGGCTGGAAGAAAAATATCCTGACATTTTTGCCGGCATTCAGAAACGCGTGAAAGAAGGGCGCTGGGAGATCGTTGGCGGCATGTGGGTGGAACCCGATCTCAACATGCCGGATGGCGAGTCGCAGGTGCGTCAGCTGCTCATCGGCAAGCGCTACTTCAAGGAAAAATTCGGCGTTGACGTGAAGATCGGCTGGAACCCTGATTCATTCGGTTACAACTGGCAACTTCCGCAGATCTACAAAAAATCAGGCGTCGATTATTTCGTGACACAAAAGATGTATTGGAATGACACGACAAAATTTCCGTACAAGTTATTCTGGTGGGAGTCGCCGGACGGCAGCCGGGTCCTCACTTATTTCCCGCATGATTACGTGAACATGATGGAACCGGTACGCATGGCGAAAGACCTTGCGGACTACATCCCGCGCACACCACAGTTTCCTGAGATGTTGCACCTGTATGGGATCGGCGATCACGGCGGCGGACCTACGCGGGTCATGCTCGATCGCGAAAAGCTATGGGCCAGTGACAAGGTGGTTTATCCGAAGTTGCAGCTTGGCACTGCGGCCGCATTTTTTAAGGATGCCGCAGCGGCTGCTCCTAACCTCGATCTACCTGTGTGGAACAGTGAGCTGTATCTCGAATTTCATCGCGGCGTCTACACGACCCAAGCTGAGACCAAGAACAATAACCGGAAAAGCGAAGAGATCCTGCTGAATGCCGAGAAGCTATCGTCCATTGCCACGCTTTTTGGCGCGACGTATCCGCACGCTGAGTTCGAGCAGGCGTGGCGCAAGGTCCTCTTCAACCAATTCCATGACGTTGCCGCGGGTTCCGGCATCGCCCCGGTGTATAAAGATGCGACCCGTGACTATGCTGACGTGAAACTCGTAGGGGACAAGCTCACGGCGAACGCTCTGAGCGAACTCGAAGGACGCGTCCACACACAGGGTAGTGGGGTACCCGTGATGGTGTTCAATCCTCTCTCATGGGCGCGGTCCGATGTTGCGGAGGCCGAAGTCGAGCTACCCGAAGCGGCCAATGAGGTACAAGTGCGAGACGCGGCTGACAAGCCGGTCCTGCACCAGGTGCTGCAACGCATCACGCCGAATAAGTTTCGCGTGATGTTCCGCGCGGAAGACGTGCCGTCCATGGGCTACAAGATGTTTTACGTTTCCGCTGCGAACGCGACAGCGTCGCCGGTCTCCACCGATCTCCGCGCCGATAAGTTGCAGATGGAAAATGAATTTCTGCGTGTGACTGTGGACGGCAAGACAGGCTGCATCAGCAGTCTATTCGACAAGAAAAGAAATAAGGAAGCACTTGCGTCAGGCACTTGTGGCAATCTGCTCCAGGCATTCCATGACAAGCCCAAGCAGTGGGACGCCTGGAACATTGATGCTGATTTCGAAAACCAGAAGTGGGACCTCACCGAGGCGGACGACGTTACGGCCGCAGAGCGCGGTCCGCTGCGCGCTTCTGTGCGTGTAAATCGCCACTTTCAGAATTCCAAGTTCGCTCTGCAAATCGTTCTTTATGCGCATTCGCCGTTTGTTGAGGTCGTCACCGATGCTGACTGGCATGAGAAACACATTCTCATCAAAGCCGGAGTATCGATCCCGGCTGACGCAACCAAAGCGACATTCGAGATTCCATATGGAAGCATCGAGCGGCCCACCACTCGTAACACTCCAGAAGAGAAAGCCAAGTTCGAAGTGCCTGCACTACGTTGGGCAGACATCTCTTCCAGTGACGGCGCGGGAATTAGCCTGATCAATGAAAACAAGTATGGATATGATGCCAAGGGGAATACGCTGCGGCTGAGCTTGCTGCGCTCGCCGGAGTGGCCCGATCCGCACGCTGACGAAGGCACGCATCACTTCAGCTATGCGTTCTATCCGCATGGCGCGGATTGGAAGCAGAGCACATTCCGCCAAGGGTATCAGTTCGACTACAAACTTATCGCCAGGCAGGTTGCTGCGCATGATGGCGAGCTCCCCCGGCAGTGGTCCTTCCTCGCAGTTGACGCTCCCAACGTGATCGTGACTGCCGTAAAACAGGCGGAAGATTCGACCGGGGTGGTTGTCCGCATGTATGAGATCGAAGGCAAGAAGGCTGACGTGAAGGTGACTTTCGCGCGCATGGTACAGGCGGCCACCGAGACGAACCTGATGGAGCAGCCGGGTGACAAAGTGGATTGGGCGCGGAATACCGCCGCAACGTCAATCTCACCCTATGAGATCAAGACTGTGATGGTCAACCTTGCAGGGGTGAAGAAATGAAGCGTCTCCTTGCAGTGACGTTCGCATTTGCGCTGCTGGCGGGCTGCGGCAAGAGTGGCAACTCGCAAGAGAAATCATTCACCATCGCTGTGATCCCTCAAGGCTCAACGCACGAGTATTGGAAGAGCATTCACGCCGGTGCGATGAAAGCCGCGCAGGATTATGGCGCCCAAAAGGTCAAAGTAAAGATCATTTGGAAAGGCCCCATGCGCGAGGATGACCGCGAGCAGCAGGTGCAGGTGGTGGAAGGATTTCTCGCGCAGGGCATCAGCGGCATCGTGCTCGCGCCGTTCGATAAAGATGCGCTTGTGCGTCCGGTGGAAGAAGCCAGCCGCGCAGGTATTCCCACCGTCGTTGTTGATTCCGCTCTGAATTCCCAAGTGCCCATCAGTCTTGTGGCCAGCAACAACTATCACGGCGGCGAGCTTGCCGCAGAAGAGATGGGACGCCTGCTCAACGGCAAAGGAAAAATCCTCGTGCTGCGTTATCAGGAAGGCGTGAGCAGCACGGAACAACGCGAACAAGGGTTCATTGAAAAGATGAAGTCAGATTTTCCTGGCATACAGATCGTGTCGTCGAACCAGTTCGCAGGCGCTACTCGAGATACAGCCAAGACCGCTACCGAGAATTTGATGAACAAATACGGGAATGAGGTCCAAGGACTGTTCACGCCGAACGAATCTTCCACCGCGGGCGCGCTGCTGGCTTTGGAAGACAGCGGCAAGGCAGGGAAGATCCGATTCATCGGATTCGATACCAGCGACATCTTCACTCAGGCCATGCAAGACAAGAAACTTGACGGCATCGTGGTGCAGAACCCTTTTCGCATGGGTGAGCTTGGCGTGAAGACTATGGTCGATCATCTTCTTGGCAAGCAGATAGAGAAACGCATTGATACCGGCGTCACACTCATTACGCCCGCAAATCTCATCCAGCCCGTGTCACAGCAATTGTTGCATCCACCACTGGACCAGTACTTGAAATAACCGATGGCCCTGCTGGAACTCAAAGGCGTTAAGAAGAACTTCGGCGCCACTGCAGCGCTGACCGGCGTTGATCTCGAGATCGCAGCAGGTGAAGTGCATGCATTGATCGGCGAGAACGGCGCCGGCAAAAGCACACTGCTGAATATCCTCAGCGGCGCCTTTCCCCCGGATTCTGGAGAACTTCATTTCAACAGCCAGCCGTACTCACCACGCGGCCCTGCCGAGGCTCGCGTGAAGGGTATCGTCCACATTCATCAGGAGCTGTCGCTTTGTCCGCACCTCACTGTTGCAGAGAACATATCTCTTGGACTTGAGCCCAGCCGCTTCGGCTTACTTCAGCGCGATGCAATGCTTCGCCGCGCAAGGAACCTGTTGGAAGACTTCGGATGCACGCACATTAACATTCAGGCAGCGGCTGGTTCGCTCTCCATGCCGGACCAGCAAGTGGTAGAGATCTGCCGCGCGCTGGCTTCCCGCTCGCGGATCATTCTGATGGATGAACCCACGAGCAGTCTTACCCGCCACAGCGTCGAACAGTTGTTTCGTCTTATCCGTAGTTTGCGCGATCAAGGCGTCGCTGTCATTTACATCAGCCATTTCCTGGAAGAAGTGCGCGAAGTAGCGGAACGATTCACTGTGTTACGCGACAGCAAGAGTGTGGCGACAGGCGAACTCTCGACGGTGACGGATAACCAGCTCATCGCGCACATGGTGGGACGCGAAGGGGAGGGTGCGGATCTGTTTGGCCAGCACAGCGCACCGCGTCCCCGGGGCGAGCTGTTGCTTGAGGTACGCAATCTTGCTTCCCCTCCAAAAGTCAGAGCAGCGAGTTTTGAGCTGCATCGCGGTGAGGTCCTGGGGATCGGCGGTTTAGTCGGCGCAGGACGCACTGAACTCGTGCGCGCCCTGTTCGGACTGGCCCCTTCATCAGGCGACGTAACACTCCGCGGCGCCAGGGTGAAGCGCAATGCAACCTCGGCGGACCAGATCGCAAGTGGCGTCGGATATCTGAGCGAAGACCGCAAACATGAAGGCTTGTATCTGCAACTTTCTGTGGCGGACAATCTGACCGCAACCGGGTCAAGCCGCATCTCGCGCGGCGGCTGGATCGATCTGGCCAAGCAGGGCTCAATCTCAGAAAAGATCATCTCCAAGCTGAATATTCGGTCGGCGCGACCGGAAGCCCCAGTCGTGCGGCTTTCAGGCGGCAATCAACAAAAGGTCGCGTTTGGCCGTTTACTTCATCAAGACCCTGAGATTCTTCTGCTCGATGAACCGACCCGCGGTATTGATATCCGCAGCAAGACCGACATTTATCGCGAGATCCGTCGGCTGGCCGATTCCGGCAAAGCGATTCTCACGATCAGCTCTTATCTGCCTGAGTTGCTCGGCATCTGTGACCGCATTGCAGTGATGGCCCGCGGAGTCCTATCTCCTGCTCGTAATGTTGCGGACTGGACTCCGCACTCGATCATGCAGACCGCCATCAGCGAAACACCTTTTGTGGAGGCGCGCTGATGTCTGCCGGTTGGACAGCAAAGACGACCGCTATCTTTAGCTCTCCGCGCAGCCGCCGCTGGGTCGATCTCTTCGGGCCATTCATCGGATTGGCTGCCGTGATCGTGGTCTTTCTTCTCATCAGCGATTCACCGCGGCAATTCCTCTCACCGGCGAATCTTCGCATCGTATTCGCGCAAACCGTTATCGTGGCTATCGGCGCTATCGGCATGACGGTCATCATCATTAGTGCGGGCATCGACCTTTCCGTCGGAGCCATCATCGCTCTCAGCAGCGTGATCACTGCTCTGGCATTGCAGCATGGATGGCCAGCCACTGCGGCGATCGGCGCCGGCATTGCTGTCGGCGGCTTGGTCGGCCTTATCAACGGACTCGCCATCACGCAACTCGGCGTAGTGCCATTCATCGCCACTCTGGGGACGATGGGCATCGCTCGCGGCTTCGCCAAATTCTTCGCCAACCAGCAAACCGTGAATCCGCCGGCAACATGGATCAATGAGCTTGCGGTAAGCTTCCCGGAAAAAACATGGATGCTCGTCGCACCCGGTGTGTGGATCGCCGCCATACTTGCGATCCTGATGGGCGTTGTTCTCAAACGTACCGTCTTTGGACGTCAAGTATTCGCTATCGGCTCGAACGAATCGGCGGCCAAAGCGTGCGGCATTCGCGTTGACCGTCTGAAGCTTTGGATCTATTCGCTCGGAGGACTCTTTTTTGGCCTTGCGGGCGTGATGCAGATGTCTCGGTTACGGCAAGGCGATCCCACAGTCGCGATCGGCGTGGAACTGGATGTGATCGCGGCGGTAGTGATCGGCGGCGGAAGCCTTAACGGCGGCGAAGGCTCCGTGCTGGGCGCGATGATTGGCGCTTTGATCATGGCATTTCTGCGCAACGGATGCGTGCAGATGGGCTGGGCCAACTACGTGCAAGAGATCATCATCGGGGCCATCATTGTGCTCGCCGTTGCGCTTGATCGGTATCGTTCGAAGGCCCTCCAATCATGATCCTGCAAATTACGGTCTCTGATTTGCAGCGTCGGCAGCTTCGCGCATCCGGCGCACCTGTTCGCGGTCAGCGATAGTAATCTGGTATTCCTCGGCGAAAGTGCCGTCGCCCATGCTTAGCCGCGGATTACGATATTGCATGCCGCTTTCGAGGGATTTGCTCGCGGCGGTGTGGAACTCTTTTGCGCCAGTCGCGTGAATCAGTTCCGCAATGTTGTGGTCGCGAACAGATACTCCCGGCATCACGATGATCCGCTTACCTGCCTGCTGTACGAGTTTGGCGATGACGGCTTTGCCTTCCATCGCTGTGGGTTGCTGGCCTGAGGTCAGTATGCGCGAGCAGCCGGTTTCGATAACATCTTCGAGCGCCTGGTGCGGATCGCGCGTCATGTCAAACGCGCGATGGAATGTGACGGACATCGGCTTCGCGCGCTCGACCAACTCGCGTGTTCGAGCTTTATCAACGCTGCCGTCAGGCAGCAAGATGCCGATCACCACGCCGTGAACGCCCATCTGTTTGCAGGCATCGATGTCATCCTTCATCACTGCGAACTCCGCGCCGGAATAGAGAAAATCTCCGCCACGCGGACGCACGATGACGTGCAGCTTCGCTTTGAGCGCACGACGCGCTCCCACTATGCAACCATAACTTGGCGTTGTTCCACCTTGCGGTGGGTTGTCGCAAAGCTCGATACGGTCGGCGCCCCCGGCTTCGGCCTCGAGCGCGGACTCAATCGAATAGACGCAGAGCTCCAGCTTTATGCGATCTGTGATTGCGCTCATGCGAAGTGGCTCTTTCCGTCAATGAGAATATTCTGCGCGCCAGAGCGCACTGCATACTGGAACCCTTTCAAGATGCAGTAGGCGCCATGCTCGCCGTGCTTGTTCAGCGCCAGGAATCCCACTTGAAGGTCATCGCGCTTTACGGGATTCTTCTTGATGATGCGTTCCACCGCGATGCGGCAGGCCTCTTCGGGAGACTTACCCAGCCGCATTTGTTCCACCACTACATGCGACCCGCAGATCTTGATGACCTCTTCGCCGAGGCCCGTTGAAGTGGCCGCGCCGACTTCATTATCTACATATAGGCCAGCGCCGATGAGCGGGGAGTCACCGACGCGTCCGTGCATCTTGTAAGCCATTCCGCTAGTGGTGCAGGCCCCACTCAAATTCCCGGCAGCATCAAGTGCGAGCATGCCGATGGTGTCGTGGTTCTCAATGTTCGCCACAGGCTTGTACCGCGCGGTCTTGAGCCATTCGCGCCATGCCTTCTCGGATTCCGGAGTCAGCAGGTTGGTCTTGGGGAATCCATTAGCCAGCGCGAATCGCTGCGCGCCTTCGCCCACGAGCATCACGTGCGGGGTTTTCTCCATCACTTTTCGGGCTAGCGCGGCTACGTGAACAATGTTTTCTACGCAGGCTACGGAGCCGGCCTTACCGTTTTCATCCATTACGCAGGCGTCGAGCGTCACGTGGCCATCACGGTCGGGAAGTCCACCATAACCTACGGAGGTATTCTTCGGATCGGCTTCGGGAACGCCGACGCCGGCAATGACGGCGTCCAGTGCGTGTCCGCCGCTGCCTAGGATCTTCCATGCAGCATCATTGGCTTGCATGCCAAAGTTCCATGTGGAGACGACGATCGCTCCAGGCGAGGTCCTTCGGGGTCTCGATTGAGCGAACGTTTTCGCGAAGGGGAGAGCTGCGAGTGCAGCGCCAGCGTATTGCAGAAGCTCACGTCGTGTTTTCATGCGGGGAAGTCTATAACAATCCGAAATCTGCTAACTCTTTCCGTAGCGCTTCGGCCGTCTTGAAATGTATGCCATGCGACCCCAAGCGCTGTGCTGCTTCTACATTTTTCAACACATCGTCAACATAAACGGCTCTCGTGGGGTCGATATCAAACTTCCCGAACAACATCCGGAAGATGCGCGGGTCGGGCTTTATGATGTTGACGTCGCCGGAGATCAAGCGTCCGTCAAAGTAGTTGAAAAAATCGAATCGATCGAGCGCGTGATGAAAAGTCTCGGCGGACCAGTTGCTGAGCGCGTAGGTGCGGATGCCGTTTTCGTGTAAGTCGCGCAGAATGTCCACCGTGCCTTGGATCACGCCCTTTAACATCTCGGGGTAACCCGGGAGCCAGGCATCGATCAAATGGGCTTTGTGCGGGTGTTCGCGTTTCAGGAGTTCAGTCGCTTCAGCGAAGGTACGTCCGCCATCCTGCTGCAGATTCCATTCGGGGCTGCAGACGTTGGTGAGGAAGTCTTCCATGGCCGCTTCGTCTTTGGGGAAAAGCTTGCGATAGAAGTAGCGCGGGTCCCAATCGACTAGCACGCCGCCGAGGTCGAAGATCACTGTGGTGAATTTTCCAGTACTACTCATATTGCGATCCATCCTCCGCGGATCAGCAGCAGTGAGACGACAGCCACGATGATCCACAGCGTGATGCCTTGTGCCAGCGGGCGGATGCCGACCTCGCGCAGGCTGCGGCGGGAGATGCCGGTGCCGATGAGAAACAGTGTTCCTGTGAGGCCGACTTTGGCGATCTTGGCGGCCAGAGAATAGGCGCTATTGCCGGGCGCGAGATAGGTGTTCATCACCGCGGCAAGCAAGAAGAAGAGGATGAACCACGGCCAGTGGATCTTGTGCTTCGAGGTCTTTTTCAAGTGCTCGGTCTCGACGGAGATCTCGTCGTCTCCGAGGTCGATGTCTTCGAGGGCGGCCTGCTTGTGGCGTAACGCAGCGGTGGCGAGGGCCACGGGCACGATCCAGAGGGCACGTGCGAGCTTTACGGTCGTGGCGACGGCGAGCGCGATGGCTCCGTACTTCGCTCCTGCGCCGACTACCGAGCTGGTGTCATGAATGGCGAGCGCGGCCCACAAGCCGAATTGCGATTGCGTGAGTTGCAGGTGCTGTCCGAGCGGCGGAAAAAGGATGAGGCCGACGGCGTTGAGAATGAAGACTGTTCCGATGGAGACGGAGAGTTGCTCGTCGGAGGCGTCAATGACCGGGGCGACGGCAGCGATGGCGCTGCCTCCGCAGATGGCGGTGCCGACCGAGATCAGGTAGGAGGAGTTGCTTGGTACGCTGAGCAACTTGCCGAGAAGCCATCCGAGGCTGAGCGCGAAGGCGATACCGCAGAGCGTGTAAAGGAATCCTGACTTGCCGGCTTTGAGGACTTGCTGCAGGTTCATGCCGAAGCCGAGTCCGATAACTGAAAGCTGCAGCAGAATCTTTGAGGCTTTTCGAGAAAGTGCGGCGAACGGATGCTCAAAGATCAGCCCAAACGCTACACCTATGGCCAATGCTACGGGTGGCGTGGCCCAGGGCAGTGTGCTGATGGAAAACAGCAGACACAGGAAAAAACGATTCGGGCGAGCGTGTTCAGGAGGGGTACCCCTCCCCCCGGGGGGTATATCGCAAAGTATTCAAAATGCAGTGGGTTAGCAAATCATACCCGCCAAGTCTAACCTGCGAAAAGGGTTATGCCTATCCATGACAAAACAAAAGGTTTAGCGTTGACATTTTGCGGGCTTCCGAACACCCATCCAGAATGGTCGTAGCCCACTGCTGCTTCAATCGCCACTTCCACGTTATATGGGAGGCGAACGTTATGTCAATAACAAAGAATTTTAATTAGCTTATAGATAATCCATACACGCAATCTCCCCGGCAAATGTGCGGCGGCAAGGATGCCGCGGCGACAGCCGGCGGGACGCCGGCGGTACGTAGGAGCTTTGTTATAATTTTTGGAGTCCCTCGAAAGCGGGGCGCTATCGTCTAGGGGTTAGGACGTGAGATTCTCAATCTTAAAACACGGGTTCGATTCCCGTTAGCGCTACCAGCAAACCGTTTCCCGTTTCCCGTTTCCAGTTTCCCGAAAAGCCAAAGGCACGCCTGAGCGGCTTGTTAGCAGAGTGATCGGGATTCTTCACGCAAAGACCACGCTCAGAATGACAGGGGCGAAGTTCTGCTGAGACTATAGTGTGGTTGTTGCCGCGATCGACGACTGAGCGCTTACGCCTGGATGAGCGCTCGCCTTTGCATAATCGCACATCACTAATTGCAGGCCGCCGAAGTCGGGGTGGTGGTTCTCGTCGAGTTTAAAAGCGATGTCGATGATGTCGCCTAGAAGCAGCGGATGAGTTTGCATCTGTTCGGCCATGCGCCATCCTATGGCGTCAAATGCGCGCATTGTCTTCCCGTTTTCGAGGCTCTGCGCGATGCGCAGCTTCACGTGCTTCTCTTTCAAAATCTTGGGCGGCTGCAGAACGCGAACATCGCGGGCTACGAAGACGGGTTCGGGGTTACCCATGCCGAAGGGTTCGAGGCGCGAGACGCAATCGAGCCATTCGCGGGTCAGGTCTTCCAAGCGGATCTCGGCGTCGATGCGTTGTTGCGGAATGAAATCTGCGGGCGTGAGCTTGGTGCGGGCGTAGGCATCGAATGCGGCGCGCAGTGCAGAGATATTTGCGGCAGGCATGGCGAAGCCGGCCGCATGTGAATGGCCGCCGAAGCGGGTGAAGAGCGGGCGGCAATGCTCGGACTCAAGCGCATCGAGGAGATGGAATGAGTGGATGGAGCGTCCGGAGCCGTGGGCTTCTTGGCCATCCACGGCGAGAACGAGCGCCGGTTTACAGGTACGCTCGACTACGCGCGTGGCGGCGATGCCGATGACGCCTCGATGCCATCCTTCGCCCTCGATGACTATCGAGTAAGCGGACTTGAACGACTCATCTTCATCAAGGCGCGTGTGGATGGCCTGCATCATGCGGGCTTCTTCGGCCTGGCGTTCGGAATTCAGCGCATTGAGTTTTTCCGCGATGGTGCGGGTGTGGGCTTCATCGCGCGAAGTGAACAAATCCACTACATCACGAGCGACATCCATGCGCCCGGCGGCGTTGATGCGAGGTGCTACGCGAAAGGCGATGTCTGTGGCGGTGACAGGTTCGGTGCGGCCAAGAAGTTGCGAGACCTGGAATAGCGCTTTGAGGCCGTGATTGACGGGCTTGCGCAATCCGCGCAGGCCGAGTGACGCAATCACGCGGTTTTCGCCGACCAGCGGCACGGAATCTGCAATAGTGGCGATGGCAGCCATCTTTATGAAGGATGGAATGAGGCGTTCAAAGTTTGGGCCGGCCGCAGTGAGCAGAGCCTGGGCAATCTTGAAAGCCACGCCGGCGCCGCAGAGTTCCTTGCATGGATACGTGCAGTCGGGTTGATTAGGGTTGAGCACTGCGAGGGCGTGCGGCAGCGGTTCATTGGACTCTGGCAAGTGATGGTCAGTGACGATGAGATCGAGTCCAAGTTTGCGTGCGGTCTCTGCGGCGGCGAATGCGCGGATACCAGTGTCAACACTGATGACAAGTTTTATGCCGGCGGCTGCGGCGTTCTCTAGGACGTCATCGCGCATGCCGTAGCCTTCGCGGATGCGGTGCGGCACGTGGAAGTCCGCAGTGCCGCCGAGAAGCTCAATGCAAGTCTTAAGGATGACGACGGCGGTAGTGCCGTCCACGTCGTAGTCGCCGTAGATGAGTAGCGGCTCCTTCGTGGCTATGGCGCGCTGCAAACGCTCGACCGCGATCTTCATGCCGAGCATCGCGTAGGGATCGTGGAGATGCGAGAGTTCCGGATTCAGGAATCGCTGTGCGGCCTCTGCAGTTGTGACTCCACGCTGTAGAAGCAGTTGCGTAACAGCCCGCGGCAGATTCGCGGTTTCTGCCAGAGGGGAGACTGCATCCGCATCACAGGCCCGAAGTTGCCATTGCATTCTTGAGTTCACGGGGAAGGGAGAGAACTAGAATTCGTCGTCGTCGCGCAGGTCTTCCTGGTCCATGAGCAGGCGGCCAAAGTCGTCAGCAGTATCTAGCAATTGCTGGTAGCGCTCAAACCATTCCGTGGAAGTCTCATGCAGGAACATGGTGCCGTGGTAGGCGAAGCCGATCTGGATGAATCCCACTTTGCCGACGTAGGCGCGCAGCCACTTGGCTTCGTCCATGTCATCGTCAGACATGTTGGAGGAGTTCTGAACGCGCTCGATGAGGAAGTCGAGATCATCTTTTTCCAGCGATTCGTCATTCACGGTCAGGAAGGCGATGCCACTGGCTTTCGCCAGCTCGACAAAATCTTTCCACGAGTCGGGGTTGTTATCGCCGTCCCACATGACGCTGGGCATCTCGTCCGTGACGTAGGCAGAGAAGCGCTGCATCCCGTGTCCCAGGATGAAGGCGTTCATGTCGTCCTTCAGGCTGTGGAGGTCATCGACCATTGGGCTTATTGTACTGCTGTTAGCCTGCTGTCAAGCAGGAAACATGCGGGAATTTCGTCCTTAGGTGGGGCGGTTCGTATCCTGCTGGTTACTTGAAACTTAGGAGCGCGGTGATAGTTTGTAGGGATGGAATTTCCGCTGCCGCGTGACGACTACAAGTGGCAAGAGATACCCAAGTGGGGCATTATCTGCTGGCTGATCTTCTATTGCCTGTTCGTGCTGCACCAATATCACGTGAATGGCTATGGCACGTGGTTTGATGCGGTGAACATGGTGACGCACGAGGCAGGGCACCCGCTGTTTGGATATTTGGGCAGCGAGATGATCAAGGTGATGGGTGGCACCATCATGCAGTTGCTGGTGCCGTTCCTGCTGGCGCTGTCATTCGCATGGCGCGGACAGACGGCGGGGGCGATTTTCTGTACTTTTTTCTTCTTTGAGAATTTTATCGGTATTGCGTTGTATATGGGAGACGCGCGCGACCGCTCCCTTCCGCTTGTGTCGCTGGGTGTTGCGTCAGATGAAGTGACGGGACATGACTGGGCCTACATCTTCGGGCGGTTGGGCTTGATGCAGCACGACCGGGATATCGCTGGCGTGGTGCGACACTTGGGTTATTTGGGGATGTTGAGTGTGATCGGGTTGCTGGTGTGGATGTTGTTTCGGAAGCCGCAAGAGGATGCTGACGCCGCCGCTTAAGTTTTACGGTTTGCGCGGCTTGCGAGATGCGGACTTCGCTGATGGTTTCTGGCCAGCGGAAAACTTCTTTTTTGAAACGAAGCGCTTCTTCTTGGGCTTTGGTTCGCGGGCGAAGCTTTGCAATGCTTGCGGGGTGGCGGATTTTTTCTGTGAGGCGGCGAGTTGGAGTGCGTGAACTTCATCGGCATCCAGCGGACGCAGCTTGCCGGGTTCGATGTCAAGATTCAGCGGACCATATTTCACGCGACGAATTTTTTCCACGTAGTGGCCGACGGCGTCAAACATCTTCCTGATCTGCCGATTGCGCCCTTCAATGAGCGTGACCTCGAACCAAGGGTTATCGCCCTCTCTCACCTGGTGAATCTTGGCGGGTGCGGTGCGAACGCGCTTGCCGCGTTGGTCATCGCCCTCAGGGATCATCACGCCGGTGCGCAGCTTTTCTAACTCTTCGGGCTTGGGTGTGCCTGCGACTTTGACCACATATGTTTTGGGGACGTGTGAGGAAGCGTGCGTGAGTTTGTGGGCGAGATCGCCGTCATTGGTGAAGAGGAGTAAGCCCTCGCTGGCGTAGTCGAGGCGGCCGACGGGATAAACGCGCGCACCCACGTTGTGGAGAAGGTCCATGACGGTGGGGCGCCCTTGGGGATCGTTCGCCGTCGTCACGTGGCCCTTGGGCTTGTTCATCATGTAATAGACGTGACGCTGCGCGCCTTTGAGCAGCTTGCCGTTCACGCGGATGTGGTCAGTGTCAGGGTCAGCCTTGGTGCCTAGCTCAGTGACGGTTTGTCCGTTGATGGAGACGAGACCGGCGGTGATGAGTTCTTCGGCTTTGCGGCGCGAGGCGATGCCGGCGGCCGCGATGATCTTCTGTAGTCTCTCTTGCGCCATACGCTAGGCTTCTTCGGGATGCGAGGTTTCTTGAGCGGCTTCGGCGGCGGATGATTCCGGCGCGGATTTGGCGGGCGGGTTTTCGTCGGACGATTCCTCGGGAGCGTCTGGCACACCGGTGGCGTCGGCGACTGGAGTGCGGTCAAAGAGGTCGCCTTGGCCGTCGCCGGTCATCTTCTCGAACTCTTCCATGCTGGGCAGTTCCTGCACGTCTTTGAGTCCGAAGCGGACGAGGAAGTCTTTCGTCGTCTTATAAAGGATAGGGCGGCCGATGACGGCTTTGCGTCCGGCGGTGGTGATGAGCTTGCGATCGATCAAAGTTGCGAGCACGCCGCTGGAATCGACGCCGCGAATCTCAGAGATCTCTGGCGCGGTGACGGGTTGCTTGTAAGCGATGACGGCCAGGGTTTCAAGCGCTTGCAGCGAGAGGCGGACGGGCGGCTTGAGGCTCTTAGCGAATGAACGGACGACGTCATGATGCTCGGGCTTGGTAGAGATGCGGTATCCGCCGGCGACTTGGCGAAGTTCGATGCCGCGATCGTCGTTGGCGAAATCGGCGGTCATCTCGTCAAGCAGAGTGCGGAGTCTGGCTTTGATCTCAGCTTTTTCGGCTTTGGGGTCTTTTGAGGAATCTTGTGAGGGGGCGGATTCGGGCGCGGGCGCGTCTGCAGTTTCGTCAGAGGCTTCGGCTGGCGGCGCAGGGGCGAGAAGTTCCGGGATGAGTCCGGCTTCTTTGAGCACGCCGGCGAGTTGGTCAATGCTGACCGGTTCTTCCGCGGCGTAAATGATGGCTTCCAGTTTTCCTTTAATGGACATTCAGTGTTTATCGAACCTCGGGGGCTAAAGCCCGCGTCATTTTATTCGCAAGCGGCGCGGTTAAAACCGCGCCCTCTCAAAACTTTCTTCCGCGCGGCTAAAGCCGCGTCTCGCACCGTTGTTCAGCGGGCCGCGAAACGCCATCTCAAACCTTAATCAGCGCCAATCGTCGCGCAGGGCAAGTTGCTCCGTCATGATCTGGTCAAAATTGTCGTGCTTCTTGATGATGATGTCACTGAAGATATTGTCTTGCCGCAGCAAGATGGCCTGCAGGCGCACCATCTCGAGTAGCGCAAGGAATGTGCAGACGAGAGCGTTGCGCGAATGTAGATTGTGCAGCAGACGTCGCAGGCGCACCGGCTTGTCTTCAATGGCAAGGCGGCGGCGGACGAAGTCAATCATCTGTCCCACGGTCACGGCTTCTTCGTTTACCTGCAGGATGGGCCGTTGCTTGGCGCGTTCGAGGATCTTGCTGAAGGTGCGCGCCAGATCGACGACATCTGCGGCGAGTTCGGGCTCCGTACCTTCGTCGTCTTTAAATTCTTTCAGGTTCGGATTGCTGCAGACGGCTTCTTCCACGTGCTGCTTTTCAAGCAGCATCTGCGCGGCGTGCTTGAACTTTTCGTGCTCGAGCAGGCGCTGCACGAGTTCATCGCGCGGATCGATCTGCTCGCCTGCGGGCGCGTCAGGGTCACGCGGCAACAGCATCTTCGACTTGATGTGGATGAGCAGCGACGCCATGTAGATGAATTCGGCGGCGACGTCCACATCAATCTGCTTGATGCGCTCGGTGTATGCGAGGAATTGTTCCGTGATGCGCGCGATGGGGATATCGTGGATGTCGATGTCCTGTTTGCGGATGAGATCGAGGAGCAGGTCGAGGGGGCCGTCATAAACGTCAGAGACGGTGACGGCGAAAGGGAATTCGTTCGCCGGCTTGTTCG
>JAICWB010000016.1 GCA_025935035.1 Terriglobales bacterium | reverse complement strand
CACTTATTTGATGGAGTCAATCTTTGCGGCAGTGGGAAGAAAGTCGGCGCTGATCGGCACCATCGAGTACAGGATCGCAGGAAGTGTAATACCTTCGCCGCATACCACTCCAGAATCTCTTGACCTGAACATTTTTCTGTCGGACGCCTTGCAGCGCGGCGCGAGTGAAGCCGTGATGGAAGTATCGTCGCACGCTCTGGAGCAAGGGCGCGTGTGGTGCGTACCGTTTGATGTGGCGGTTTTCACTAATCTCACGCGGGACCATCTGGATTATCACGGCACGATGGAGAAATATTTCGACGCGAAGAAGATACTGTTCGCCGGATCGGGCGCGAGTGCTCCGCGCATTGCTGTGATCAATATTGATGATCCGTATGGCAAGCAATTGATTGAGTTCGCAAAAAGACAGAATGCGCAGGTCTTCACTTACGGGATGAAGAACGGCGACTTCTATGTGAAAGGCGACGCGAACTTGGCCGTGACGGGAACGACGTTCACGATATCAACCCCTGGCGGTGACATCGGGGTTGACACACAATTGGTCGGCACGGTGAACATCTACAACATTCTCGCCGCTGCCGCGGCAGCGCATGCGCGTGGGGTAAGTAATGAGCAGATCAGTGCAGGCGTGAAGGCCTTGTCCCATGTGCCGGGACGTTTTCAGCGCGTAGATGCTGGTCAATCGTTCACAGTAGTTGTTGACTATGCCCACACTGATGACGCGCTGCGCAACCTCACGACGGTAGCCCGCGACTTTGTGGCTAAATCCGCCAAGAAAGGGCGCGTGATCACTCTCTTTGGATGTGGGGGTGATCGCGACCGTGCGAAGCGCCCCATGATGGGAGAAGCCGCAGCCCAGGGAAGTGATTTCGTGGTGCTAACGTCAGACAATCCACGGAGTGAGGATCCATTGCGCATCATTCATGACGCTCTCTCCGGATTACGGAGATCAGCAGGAGCAGAGTTCACCATTGAGCCTGACCGCAAGAGGGCTATCCAACTCGCATGCCAACTGGCCAAACCGGGGGATATTGTTCTGATCGCCGGCAAGGGCCACGAGAAGATCCAGATAACACTGCATGGTTCGCAACCATTCGACGACGTTGAAGTAGCGCGGGCAGCGTTAGCCGCGGCAATGAAGGGCCGTCCAACGCAGCGTTCCGGGAATGCGAGCGCATAGATGGAACTCTCGTTGCGACGAATCGCGGAGTTCATAGGAGCCGATCCAAGTGAGCTGAAGGATGCGGAACTCACCGCTGCCAGCTATTCGATCGATTCGCGCACCATTCAAGCCGGAGAATTGTTTTTCGCGGTCAAAGGCGAAAATCTTGACGGTCACGATTATGTGGAAGCAGCGATGTCCCGCGGCGCGCTGGCGGCAGTCGTTAGAAAGGACCGCGTCGCAGGGTTCAACTGCGGCGAAAGATTGCTTGCGGTTGATGACACGCTGGTTGCCCTGCAATCTTTGGCGCACGCCGTGCGCATGCTGTGGGGAAAACCTTTGATCGCGATCACAGGCTCTGCAGGCAAGACCACAACCAAAGAGATAACTGCACACGTGCTGGCGACAAGATTCAATGTGTTGAAGTCGCAAGGGAATCTGAACAATCATTTTGGCTTGCCGCTACAACTATTGAAGCTAAAGTCCCAGCATGAGTTGGCAGTGTTTGAGATGGGAATGTCTCACGCGGGAGAGATAGCAGCATTGGCAAAGATCGCCAAGCCGGAAACGGGGGTTGTGACTTGCGTAGCACCCGTTCATCTGGAAAGTTTTGCTTCAGTGGCGGACATTGCGCGAGCGAAGTACGAATTGATCGCGGCCCTGCCGCCTAACGGCACCGCTGTATTAAATGCAGATGATACCTTCGTGTCACAATTCGGCCGCGACTTTCGCGGAAGAGTAGTGCGCTTCGGCATCGAGAACGACTCGATGAGCGAGGTGTGGGCCGAGGATCTTAAGTCAGAAGGGGAGGCTGGTAGCACTTTTACCTTGGCGGTGAACGGCCAGAAGCAAACTGTGAAGTTTCCGCTTTACGGCAGGCACAACGTGCGGAATGCATTGGCAGCATCAGCAGTGGCATTGCAATTCGGCATATCATCCGCTGAGGTGGCGAGTGCGCTTGCTTCCGTTCGCCCGCCCGACAAGCGCGGCGAGACTGTCCATCTGCGCGGAATCACGATCATTAACGACTGCTACAATTCGAATCCAGCAGCGTTGAAAGCCATGATGGATGTTCTGCAAAGTCTGCCCGCAACCCGACGCGTGCTGGTCGCCGGCGAGATGTTGGAACTTGGTCCGACCGGCGCTCTGTTGCATCACGATTGCGGCGTGTATTCCAAAGATAAAGCCGACTGGGTGATAGGTGTACGCGGTTTGGCGAGGAACATCGTGGAGGGCGCCGATATCACTGGCGTTAAGGCTGATTTCGTGGACACTCCGCAACAGGCGGCGGAGTTGTTGGCAAAACAATTGCAATCTGGAGATGTTGTTTTGATGAAGGCCTCGCGAGGTGTGCGATTGGAGACGGCACTCGAGGCTTTGCAACAAAAGTTAAGCACCAGCAACTGATCAATGTCTGAGCTTTGACACGGCTCGTGTCAAGGCAGACACAAAATAAGAAGAGGGAACTGATTGCTTTACTGGCTGCTCTATCAACAATTATTTCCGCGCATCAGCCCCTTCCGCATTTTTCGCTACCTCACGTTCCGTACCGTCTTTGCTTCTTTGACTGCTTTGTTCATGACGCTGATAGTGGGGCCGTACGTCATTCGCAAGCTGCGCGAGTTTCAGATCGGGCAGTACATACGCGAAGAGGGCCCACAGGCACACAAGAAAAAAGCAGGCACGCCGACCATGGGCGGCGTGTTGATAGCCATCGCCATGGTGGTCCCCACATTATTATGGGCTGACCTTACGAACTGGTATGTGTGGATCGCGATGCTGGCAACCATCGCCTTCGCGGCGATCGGGTTTGCTGATGACTATCTAAAGGTGATCCATCATCGCAACCTTGGACTTACTGGACGCAGCAAACTGATGTTGCAAGTATTGGTCGCAATCGCGATCGCGGTGGTGCTGGTCGCTCTTGAAGCGAAAGGTGATTATTCGACACATCTGGTGGTTCCTTTTCTCAAGAAGTTTCGCCCGGACTTGATCATTAATGGCTTGCTGGCGAATCCCAGAACGTGGTTTCTCGCATTCTTTCCTTTCATCGCTTTTGTTGCTTTCGTGATCGTGGGTTCGACCAATGCTGTGAATCTAACGGACGGCCTTGATGGCCTGGCGATCGGCTGCACAGTCATTGCCGCGGGCGCGCTGACAGTGCTCACCTACGTGAGCGGACACGCCGTGTTTGCCGACTACCTTGAGCTACCTCGCATACCGCAAGTAGCGGAATTGACTATTTTCTGCGGCGCCATGGTGGGCGCGAGTATTGGTTTCCTTTGGTACAACGCGCATCCGGCGGAGATTTTCATGGGTGACGTTGGGTCACTTGCCCTCGGCGGAGCCATCGGTACAGTTGCAGTCATCATCAAGCAGGAATTGCTGCTTCCATTCATCGGCGGAGTGTTCGTGATTGAGGCTCTCTCGGTGATCTTGCAAGTCGGGTCGTACAAATTGCGCAAGAAACGAATCTTTAAGATGGCGCCACTGCATCATCATTTTGAATTGTTAGGTTGGTCAGAATCGAAGGTGATCGCGCGTTTCTGGATCGCGTCATTGATATTCGCTTTGTTCGCATTGACTACGCTCAAACTGCGTTAGGAAACATGGCCGCAAAAATACAACTCGACGGAAAACGGGCACTGGTCGTAGGACTGGGAAAGTCAGGTGTCGCGGCGGCTTTGTTCCTGCGCGCGCAGGGCTCGCGCGTAACGGTTTCTGATTCGAAGACCGAAACGCAACTCAGCAAAGATATTCCCGCGTTGCTCGACCGTGGAGTAGTGGTAGAGACAGGCGGCCACGGCGAGCGCACATTTCGTGACCAGGACCTCATAGTGGTAAGCCCCGGCGTGCCTGTTGATACGCCACAATTAAAGCAGGCACACGAGCTGGGAGTGCCCATCATCGGGGAAGTGGAATTGGCTTCGCAGTTTCTGCGTGGAAACGTGATCGGCATCACGGGCTCGAATGGTAAGACGACTACCACGTCGCTATGCGGCGAGGTATTGAGCAAGTCGGGATTGAAGACCCAGGTGGGCGGCAACATTGGCACGCCGGTCACGGACATGATCGCGGGCTCGTCAGACGACACGTGGAACGTGCTGGAGATATCGAGCTTTCAACTTGAAACCATTGAGACCTTCCGGCCGAAGATCGGCGCCATCCTCAATATCACGCCTGACCATCTCGACCGACATGGGAGCTTCGCCGCCTATGCGGCTGCGAAGGCACGCATATTTGAGAACCAGACGAAAGATGACTTCGCAGTCCTGAACGCTGATGATCCAACCTGTGTTGAGATCGCAGCGGCGCTGAAATCAGAGATCTACTGGTTTGGCGGAAGCGAACGCGCGGGCAACGGCGCTTTTGTTAGAGCGGCAAGTATCTTCTGGCGTGATGGGGCCAATGAAAAAGAGATTTTGCCACTTACTGACATCGGCTTGAAGGGCGCTCACAACGTTGAGAATGTGCTGGCGGCGGTCACGGTGGCCTTGTTGGCCGGATGCAAGGCTGAGGACGTACGTCGCGTGGTGAAACAGTTCAAAGCAGTCGAGCATCGCCTGGAGTACGTTGCAACGATCCGCGGCGTTTCCTATTACAACGATTCAAAAGCGACGAATGTGGATGCAGCCATCAAAGCCATCGAATCGTTTCCGGGGAATCTGCATATCATTCTCGGCGGCAAAGACAAAGGCAGCGACTACGCTGTGATGAACGAACTGCTGGCAAAAAGAGCAAAACGCATTTACACCATTGGAGCGGCCGCGCAGAAGATAGAGTCGCAGATCAAGGTTCCGGGGAGCATTGAGATCGTATCTGCCAGAACGCTGGACAATGCTGTGAAGGCGGCGTCTGAGATTGCGACGGCCGGCGATGTCGTGCTGCTCTCGCCCGCGTGTGCGAGCTTTGATCAATTTGATAACTACGAGCATCGCGGACGGGTTTTCAAGCAGCTAGTGCTCGCGATGCAGGAGCAGGCCCAGCCTACCGGACGCAGCAATGGCTAAACGCGTCAGTGTGGATCGTTGGATCTTCGGTGTAACGCTCGTCCTGGTGTTCATCGGGCTGGTAATGATCTTCAGCGCTTCGGCGGTGATGGCGAACGAAAAGTTCGGTTTCGCGTATTACTTCCTTCTGCGCCAGATCGCCTATGCCGCCGCCGGCATCGCCGCGATGTTCATCATGATGAACGTAGATTACAAGAAGTTGAAGCATCCCGGGGTGGTGTTCCCGCTGGTGGGCATAACCACGTTGCTGCTGGTGGCTGTTTTTTTTCTGGATACCTCGCACAACACGCATCGCTGGCTACGCTTCAGTTTCTTTTCCATGCAGCCTTCAGAACTGGCGAAGCCGGCCCTGATCCTGTTCCTGGCATATTTTCTAGAGACTCGCACGAAGACGTTGGGCGATTGGCGGAATACCTTGCTTCCTGCAATCCTGCCGACCGTACTGTTCAGCGCGCTGATCCTGCGTGAACCTGATCTGGGCACTGCCATGATGTGTGCGGCCATTACGGCAGCCATCCTTTATATAGCGGGCATGAGCTTAAAGTATTTCGGCTATGCGTTGATTCCTATCGTCCCGCTGCTTTACTGGATGATCTTTCTCACACCGTGGCGATTCCAACGCATTCTGGTCTTTTTGAATCCACTGGCGAATGCGCAGGGAACCGGATTCCAGATCGTGCAGTCATTGATCGCTGTGTCTACCGGAGGAATAACCGGCAGTGGATTAATGGAGGGCAAGCAGAAGTTGTTCTATCTGCCTGAGCCGCAAACCGATTTCATCTTCGCAGTCACGGCGGAGGAGCTGGGACTGATCGGGTCCTTGTTCATCGTGGTGCTGTTCGCGGTTTTCTGCTATCGCGGATATCGTACCGCTGTACGCAATAACGACACCTTCGCGCGGCTGATGGCTGTAGGGATCACCACGATGATCGGCGTGCAGGCATTCTTCAATATCAGTGTGGTCTTGGCGCTGCTTCCCACAAAAGGAATCCCGCTTCCTTTCATCTCTTACGGTGGCTCATCATTATTCATCATGTTGGCCAGCGTCGGGGTGCTGCTCAACATCACCAAGCAAACGGACTAAATTTATGCGTGTGATCATTGCCGGAGGAGGAACAGGGGGCCACATCATCCCGGGCCTGGCGATCGCGCGCGCATTGCAGGCTAAGTATTCGGCGGAGATACTGTTCATTGGCACTGCCCGGGGCCTTGAAACCAAACTGATACCGCAGGCCGGATACGAGTTGAAACTGGTGACGGTAGGCGCGCTTAAAGGCGTAAGCATGGCCAAACGCGCCAGAACGATGCTGGATCTGCCGCGCTCCATCTTCGCTGCCGGAAAAATCATCGGCGAATTCAAGGCAGATGTAGTCGTCGGCGTGGGAGGATATGCTTCGGGACCGGCGATGATGGCTGCGATCCTTCGTGGCGTTCCGACACTTGCCTTCGAAATGAATGCGGTACCAGGGTTGGCCAATCGACTGGTGGCAAAATTTGTTTCCGCGTCTGCGGTGCATTTTGAAGATACAAAGAAGTATTTTCGTAATCCGACAGTCACGGGCGTACCGGTGCGCAAGGAGTTTCTGCAGCAACCGGAGAAACACCAGCGGGAGAGGCCCACGATACTTGTGACTGGCGGCAGTCAAGGGGCACGGGCGCTGAATCGTGCCTTTCGAGAAGCCGCGCCGGAATTGCTAAAACGCGTGCCTGGCTTGCGGATTGTTCATCAAACAGGTGAACGCGACCTTGCAGAGACTAAAGCCGCTTATGGCCATGCAGGGGTGGACGCCGAAGTGTCGGCATTCGTCGCGGATATGCCGGCCGCATTCGGTCGTGCTGACCTGTTGATGTGTCGCGCCGGAGCCAGCACCGTGGCCGAGGTGGCGGCAGCCGGGAAATCCGCGATATTCGTTCCATTCCCGTTCGCGACTGACGATCACCAAAAGCGAAATGCTGAAGCTCTGACCACGAAAGGCGCAGGATTAATGATTGTGGAATCAGAATTGACGCCAGAGCGCGTAGCAAACGAAGTATCGTCGCTTATTACAAACCGAAAGCGACTGAATGAGATAGGGGCGGCAGCGAAAGCACTGTCGCGCCCGGGCGCGGCTGAAGAGATGGCGGAGATGGTCGCGGGGTTGACGCAGAGACGGAATCGCTAACGATGTTTGCCAAGATACAGCGCGTGCATTTTGTGGGAATTGGCGGCATTGGCATGAGCGGCATCGCCGAGGTGCTGCTTAACATGGGGTATCCCGTCTCCGGTTCGGACCTGAAAGGTTCGGCGGTCACGGATCGTTTGGCGAAGCTAGGCGCGAAGATATTCATCGGACACCGTGCTGAAAACGTGGCAGGTGCGGAAGTGGTGGTCACCAGTTCCGCCATTTCACGGGACAATCCCGAAGTCAAAGAAGCTCACTCGCAGCGTATTGCCCTGATCCAGCGGGCAGAGATGCTCGCAGAACTCATGCGTTTGAAATACGGGATTGCAATCGCAGGAATGCACGGCAAAACCACAACGACTTCGATGGTTGCGGCTGTTCTGGCAGGCGGCGATCTGGACCCTACTGTCGTCGTCGGCGGGCGGGTAGATGCTTTTGGGTCGAATGCGCGCGTAGGGAAGTCAAAATATTTGGTTGCGGAAGCCGACGAGAGCGACCGGTCGTTCCTGAAGCTGTCACCCATAATCGCGGCGGTCACCAACATCGACCGCGAACATATGGACACCTATCGCGACATGGCGGATGTGGAGCAGACTTTTATCGATTTCCTCGATCGTCTGCCGTTTTACGGGATGGCAGTGATCTGCAATGACGACGAACGTGCCCACGCATTGATACCGCGTCTTTCAAAACGCGCTGTGACTTATGGAACCCGGGAAGGCTCTGACTTCTGTGTCCGTGTGACTTCGTCCGGCGACAGGCCCCCGGAAGGCGCAGTTAATCATTTCACGGTCAACTACTTAGCGAAGTCTCTAGGGGAGTTCGAACTATTTGTGCCGGGGCTCCACAACGTGCTGAACGCAACAGCCGCCATTGCGATCGGGACGGGCTTGGACATTCCTCCGGATAAGATTCGCGAGGCGCTGCGTAATTTCCGCGGGGTCGATCGTCGTTTCCAAGTGCGAGGGAAGTCGGCGGGTGTGACCGTGGTCGATGACTACGGGCATCACCCGACTGAGATCCGAGCGACCCTTGCAGCGGCTAAGCAATGTGCATTCCGGAAAGTCCATGTCATCTTTCAACCGCATCGGTACACGCGAACCCGCGATCTAATGGATGAATTCGCCCAGGCCTTTGCTAACGCTGATTCGCTCCAGATCCTAGACATTTATGCGGCCAGCGAACAAGCCATACCTGGCATCAGCGGTGAGGTGTTGGCGTCGCGTGTGGCGTCCGCCTCTTATGCGGATTCGTTCGACACTGCTATCGCAAAGGTATGCGGCGACGTCAAAGAAGGCGATATGGTTCTTACCCTCGGTGCAGGTAGCGTGTCGCAGATCGGGCCGATGCTGTTGGAAGCCTTGCAGGCGAGAGAGGTCAAGGCGAAATGAAGGTGCGCCAGACGTTCCTCAGAATCGCCGCTTGCCTCGTGCTATTTCTGCCCGTCTATGCCCGTTCGGCGGATGTGGGCAAGACTGGGCTACAAGCCCTCCTCGATGCGGGCCACTATAAGCGCGCCAAGACACTCGTGGAATCGCGCTTACATGAAAATCCAAGAGATGGGGAAGCACTTTACGGTGCTGGCGTCATACGCGAAGCAGCGAAAGATATTGATGGCGCGATCGCCGCTGTCGAGCAGGCCATAGCCCTCGAGCCGAACAACGCGGTGTACCACGCGCAGCTTGGCGAAATCTACGGCACGAAGGCGCAAAGCGTTTCCATGTTCAGCGCGATGAAGTTTGCGCATAAGATCCGCGATGAGGGCGAGAAGGCGTTGCAGCTTGATCCAAAATCGTCTGATGCCTACGAATTGCTGATCCAGTACTACTTGCAGGCTCCAGGCATTGCCGGCGGCGACAAGAAAAAAGCCTACGCCATGCTCGACGATCTATTTAAGTTCGACGTCGTCCGTGCGAACTTGATCCGCGGGGAACTCGCGTTGAAAGACCAACAGATGGGCAAGGCAGAGAGCTACTACCAGAACGCAGTCCGCGCAGACGTGAACAGTTACATGGCGCAGACCGCGCTGGCAAATTTTTATATTGGCCGTAAGAATTATGCAGCTGGTGAATCCGGAGCACGCGACATGTTGCGCATCGACCGCGGGAGAATCACCGCCTACTTATTCTTGGTCGCGATCTGCGTGGAGCAGGAGAAGTGGCAACAACTGGATACCACGCTCGCCGACTCCGAAAAGAATGTTCCCGACGATTTTGACGCCTACTATCAGGCGGGCCGCGCGCTTTACACGGAAGGAAAAGATCTTCCGCGCGCAGAAAGATATTTCAGGAAGTACCTGTCACAAGATCCCGAGATCGGAGCGCCTGCTCTGGCGCATGCTCACTGGCGATTGGGATTGGTCTACGAAAAAGAAGGACGCAAGCCTGAGGCGATCCAGGAACTGCAAACGGCTGTGACGATGAAGCCTGACCTGGACAACGCCAAGAAGGACTTGAAGCGGCTGAAGTAGCCAATAAACCAGCCGCTACACCACCAAATGCCGAAGTCAACCATTTGGGCGCGGACGTGCGCCCAAAGACAGCGGACAAAACCCGAAGATATCCGCAAGAAAACAGTACTAGTTTTAGACGGAAATCAGTTATAGTGAGTGCGGCGATTTTTCTAACACGGAGTTCATGGCGCGCGACAACTTTTACACGCCTGAATCTGGACGCGGCACCACACGACCTCTCCTAGAGGACGATGACTTCTCAGCCCCGCACGCGCGGATGGATGACGAACTCCTCGAACTCCGTGCGGATGAGGCGGACGGTGCTGACACTGAACCCGAATCCGAACCACAGTTCTTGCGTAGCACTAAGCGCGTCCCGGTCCGCAAGGGCGGTGTGACGCGGAAGACCGCGAACAGGCTGCGCTTGATGGTTATAGCTGCGGCTTTGGTCTCTGTGAGCGGTGCAACGGGCATCGGTCTCTATCACTACGCCACTACCTCCTGGCGATTCCGTATTCAATCGAGTGATGACATTGAGACCGCGGGGCTGCACAACGTGACGCGCGCGCAAGTGATGGATGTGCTGGGCGCCGATATCGGTCGCAACATCTTTCGTATCTCACTTGAAGACAGGCAGAAGCAACTGGAAGAGATTCCGTGGGTGGAGTCGGCAACCCTTATGCGGTTGTTGCCGGCGAAGCTGCGCATCAACATCACCGAGCGTGTTCCGGTCGCGTTCGTTCGCATCCGCTCGAAAGTGGAACTGATCGATGCTAATGGTGCGGTAATGGAGTTGCCGCCCCACAGCCAGACAAAGTACTCGTTCCCAGTTCTGGCGACTTCGGGCGACGAGCCGCAATCGACGCTCGCCGCGCGCATGAAGATATTTTCTGCCGCGATGAAGGACCTCGATTCCGGTGGCTCGAACTATTCAAAGGACATCAGCGAAGTGGATCTAAGTGATCCGGAGGACGCGAAGATCACCGTCGAAGACCCGAATGGGGCGCTGATCATTCATTTGGGTTCAGGAAATTATCTCGACCGCTACAAGATTTACGTGCGCCATATATCGGAGTGGCGTCAGCAATTCAACAAGCTTGAATCGGTGGACCTGCGCTTCAACGGGCAGGTGATCGTGAATGCCGATGGTCGCGTTAACCCGGCAACGGGCGTGGCGTCTGTCGCGAAGACGAATTGAAGTGGGGAGTAGATGAGCAGTCCGCAAAATCTGTTGACGATTATTGACTCGGGAAGCGCCAAGACCTGTGTGCTCGTGGGCGAGACCGTGGAAGGAACCTTGCGATATCGCGGCCACGGCACGGTGGAATCCCGCGGCACGCGCAAGGGCGCCATTGTTGACCTGGAGAAAGCCTCCGCTGCCATCCATAAGGCGGTGGAAGATGCCGAGCGCGTAGCTGGGGCGACCATTGACCATGCGGCAGTGACCGTCGGCGGGCCACTCATGCGCGGGCTTACTAGTCGAGGCGGAGTGAATCTGGGCAATCGGCCGCGTGAGATCACACGCGACGACGTGCGCCAGGCGAGCGACCGCGCGCGTTCGGTGGTGTTTCCCGCCGACCGCGAGATGATGCACATCCTGCCGCAGGAATACATCGTGGACGAGCAGTCGAGCATTCGTGACCCCCTCGGAATGGTAGGCACAAAGTTGGAAGTTGGCGTTCACATAGTGACCGCCGCGAAGGCTTCCACGCAGAACATTGTTACAGCGACTAATCGGGCGGGTGTGGAAGTGGACGACACCATCTTCGAAGCCCTGGCGGCTGCAGAATGCACCTTGCGCTCCGATGAGCGCGAGCTGGGTGTCTGCCTTATGGATATGGGCGCCGGATCGAGCGACCTCATAGTTTTTTTTGAAGGCGCGGTCGCGCATACAGGGGTTGTGCCGATCGGAGGCGACCACTTTACTAATGACGTTGCCGTCGGGCTGCGTACGCCGCTACTTGATGCGGAAAAGATCAAGCGCACATTCGGAAATGCCGTTGTCACCAATGTTCCTGAGTCGAACGAGATCGAGGTACCGTCGGTGGGCGACAAGCCTTCGCGACTGATGCCGCAGCGCTTGCTAAGCGAAATCCTTGAACCACGAGCGCGTGAGTTGTTTGAGATGGTGCGGGACAACTTGCGGCAGGGCGGAGTGCTGGATGCCTTGGGTGCGGGCATGGTGATCACCGGTGGTGCGTCAAGGCTGCCGGGCCTTACGTACATCGCGGAATCAGTGATGCGGCGGCCGGCGCGGTTGGCGCATCCGTCGGCGATCGCGAAATTGCCGCCGGCGTTATCGGCGCCGGAGTACGCGACCATTGTTGGGGCGCTGGTGTATGCGCATCGTTCGCGCATGGCGCGTGCGGTTCCGATGCAGAACAGTTTCAGGGCAAAGATCAAGTCATTGTTCCAGAGTGCTTAGGCACTAGAGAGGGTGTTTTATGGCAGACAATAACGACATTCGCATCTCCTTCAACGAGGAACAGCGCAACAACGCCAAAATCAAGGTCATTGGCGTGGGCGGTGGCGGCGGCAATGCAGTGAACCGCATGATCAACGCCAAGGTAGAAGGCGTGGAGTTCGTCGTTGCCAACACTGACTTGCAGGCACTGCAGATGTCTCAGGCGTCGGTGAAGATCCAGTTGGGCGTGAAACTGACCAGCGGACTCGGCGCGGGCGCGAATCCTGAAGTCGGCAAGAAAGCTGCGCTTGAGGATGCCGAGAAAGTAATTGAAGCGCTAGAAGGCGCGGACATGGTATTCGTGACCGCCGGCATGGGCGGCGGCACAGGTACGGGCGCTGCTCCGATCATCGCGTCGCTCGCGAGCGAAATGGGAGCGTTGACCGTTGCTGTTGTGACCAAGCCTTTCGGTTTTGAAGGTAAGCGGCGGTTGTCGCAAGCGGAGCGCGGTCTTGCAGAGCTGATTGATTCGGTTGACACCACCATCGTGATTCCAAACGAAAAATTATTGGCGGTTGCGCAGGATGCAGGGTTCTTTGAGTCATTCCGCGTGGCGGATGACATTCTGCGACAGGCAGTGCAGGGCATCTCTGACATCATCACTATCCCCGGCATCATCAATCGAGATTTCGCGGACGTAAAAGCGATCATGGCCAACATGGGTTACGCCGTGATGGGCACCGCTACGGGACGCGGCACGCGGCGCGCACTCGATGCCGCCAATGCGGCTATCGCGTCGCCGCTGCTCGAAGCCGGCGCGATCGACGGTGCACGCGGAATCCTCATCAACATCACCGGGTCGAGTTCGCTGAAATTGTCTGAAGTGAACGAAGCCTCGACCATCATTCAGAACGCGGCAGACGAAAATGCAAACATCATCTTTGGCGCGGTGCTCGATGAGAAGATGAAGGACGAGGTGAAGATCACCGTCATTGCCACGGGATTCAAGACGGCGGCTTCGGAAAGAAGCGATCGCACCGTGACCGCGGCTTCCGCGGCGATTGAGAGAGAGCGTACTGTTGCGGCATTCATTCCGTCAGCGCCGAGCACCGCGGCGGTCCGTGCGGTGGCCCCGGTCGCCACGCAGTCCGCGGCGCCACGCACAACAATGACCGCCCAACCCAGCACCCTAGGCATCGGTATCGGCTCAAGCCCTTCGCCGGTCAGTGTGGCACGGGAGTCCGCGACGATCCAAAGCCTCAAGAACAACATCACCGCAGAAGTCTCGCACGACGATTTAGACGTTCCTGCATTTATCCGCAAGCGCGGTGATGCTTAAGGACTAAGTGAAAAAAGTCGCACATTAGGTATGACGAAAGGCGCTTGTAGCGCGAGAGGTTTTGTTTGTAAGTATCTGAATGCAAGACAGTTATATTGCACACGGTGCCTTGAGCCATTCCAGAGTTTCTCGTTGCTATTGGGTTAATAGTTGAGCTACTATCGGCTTACTCCCCAGAGATCAGAGAAGATGCAAGCGGGCCGCAAGGCAAGCTTACGGAAAACTTTAGCCGCAAAGCAGAGTTCCTGAATCTATATAAGTGGTTGAGATGATGAATCACGGCTTCATAAAGAAATTCGGCGCTTTTACTTCTTCAGTCCTGATCAGCACGCTCGCGCTAGCTTCCAGTTCCACCCCGACACATACCACGACTGTAAAAAGATCTGATGCGAAGCTGACTACTTCGACTAAGAAGAAGTCTTCCAAGAAGGCAGCCACGCGCCACTACTATGAGCGTTTCTATACGAGCTCTTTCGTTGAAGACAATACCGCGGGCGACGTCACAGCAGGTGAGGATCAGGTCGTGCGCGCGGCCGCAGTCGAAGCTCTGGGAAATCTGAATGGCACCATTGTTGCCATAGATCCTGATACCGGCCGCATTCTGGCCATGGTGAACCAGAAGCTGGCATTGTCTGAGGGAGCGCAGCCGTGTTCCACGATCAAAGTGGCCGTGAGCCTGGCCGCGTTGAGCGAAGGCATCATCACCAAGGATACTGATATCAAGTTGGGCCGGCGCACTCGCGTGAACCTGACTCAAGCGCTAGCTCACTCCAACAATGCTTACTTCGAAGAAGTGGGCCGTCGTTTGGGCTTTGAGAAGATCAGCTACTATGCACAGCAATTCGGGCTGGGCGAACTTGCCGGCTACAACATTGAAGGCGAACATCTTGGCGAATTCCCAACCGTGGAGCTGGCGCAAAAGCTCGGTGGCGTAGGCAAGATGTGTTCGTTCGGGGAAAGCATTTCCATCACGCCGCTTCAACTTGGGGCGATGATGGCAGCTATCGCCAATGACGGCAGTCTGTACTATCTGCAGCACCCCACCACACCCGAAGAAGTGCAGAATTTCAAGCCGCGTCTCAAGCGCACTTTAGACATCGCCAACGACATACCCCAGATGACTGACGGGGTAGATGGCGCGGTCCGGTACGGCACCGCCCGCAGCCTGCGAACGAATTTCATTGAAGAAGAGATCCTGGGCAAGACGGGCACGTGCTCCAAAGACGGCACGCGCTTTGGCTGGTTCGCCTCTTACGCGAACACTAAATATGGACGTATCGTGACTGTCATTTTCCTCCGCGGCGATCGCCATGTCTCCGGGCCAAAGGCGGCGGAGGTCGCTGGCCACGTCTATCGCAATCTCTATGATCACAGCTTCTTTGCGCAGGATACGAACGTCAAAGAGCGCTCTACCAGCGGCATCAGTCAATAACGTTGGCGTGATGCACGCGTTTTCGCAAGTCAGCTTATAATCAATGTGTCGGTGTTTCCTGTGATAGACCCGCGAAACACTACGGAAGATAATCCCCGTACAGAGGACTCGAAGAATGGCTGAGAACCAGAAACCCCGTGTGCTTGTAGCCGATGACGAACGTGTGATCGCCGATACTTTGGCCATCATCCTGAATCAGGCGGGCTACAACGCGAGCGCGGTCTACTCAGGCACTTCCGCAGTCGAAGAAGCGAAGAACGTTAAGCCGGACTTGGTGATCAGTGACGTGATCATGCCTGACATGAACGGCATCGACGCCGCCATCAAGATCCGCGCGGCTCTCCCGTCTTGCAAGATTCTGCTCTTCTCAGGCCAAGCGGCTACTGCAGACCTTCTGGAGAACGCCCGCCAGCGTGGACATGAGTTTGAGATCTTGGCGAAGCCCGTCCATCCCCAAGATTTGCTGGCAAAGCTAAAGGGCTAGGAAAAGTTACAACTCCCGGCGGCCTTCCATCGCCTTTGACATCGTCACTTCGTCTGCGTATTCGATGTCACTTCCCGCAGGTATTCCAGTAGCGATGCGCGTAACCTTCACGCCGCTGCGTTTCAGCAATCGAGTCAAATAATGAGCTGTGGCTTCGCCCTCGACTGTGGGGTTGGTGGCGATGATGAGCTCGTCGACGTCGCCATTATCTACGCGCTTCGTTAGGCCGGCAATGCGCAGATGCTCGGGGCCAACGCCGTGTAGCGGAGAGATGGCTCCGTGCAGAACGTGGTACACGCCGTTGAAAGCGCGCGTCTTCTCCACAGACGCAATGTTGGTTGGCTCTTCCACCACGCAGATGATGCGGTGGTTACGCGATTCATTCGCGCAGTAGACGCACGGATCGACGTCAGTGATGTTACTGCAGACGGAGCAGAGATGCAGGCTGGCTTTTACTTCTCGGATGGCATCCGCGAGCAGGGCAGCGTCTTCGTCTGGCGAGCGCAGGATGTGAAATGCGAGACGTTGTGCGCTCTTACTGCCGATGCCCGGCAGCTTTTTGAGTTCGTCGATGAGGCGGGCCATGGGCCCGGCAAACTTTGACATAACTCCTAGATGGGCAGTCCCATGCCGCCCAGCATGCCGCCAACACTGGCTTGAACTGCTTCATCTACCTTGCGGCTGGCTTCGTTCACGGCGGCCATGATCAGGTCTTGCAGCATTTCAACATCGCTGGCCGCTTCGGACTCGATCTTCACTTCCAGCAGACGCTTCTGGCCATTCATCTTCACAGTCACGGCGCCGCCGCCTGCGCTGGCTTCCAAGATGGTGCTCTGCATCTGTGACTGCAACTCCTGCGCTTGCTTCTGAGCTTTGACTACGAGTTCCTGCAATTGTTTTGGATCCATCTGGCGTCCTTGCGTCCTAATCTTTCTTTGTATGGTCGATAACGGTGCGAATCTCGGCTCTGAACTTCTCCTGCATGTATTGGACGAGCGGATCATCTGCGGCGCGGTTGCGCGCGCTGCCGCCGCCGGTCGCTCGCGCTGTGCTACGGTGTGAAGATTGCGCTTGATTGGCTACCCCGCCCGGCAACAGCTTGATTTTGATGGCGCGTCCGGTGGCCTGCGAAGCGGCGGCATTCACCAGCTTTTTAGGCTCCGCGCCAAATGACATATCGATCATCACGGCGGAGGCCGCGACTTTGATCGAAAGCTCATTTCCATCGAGCGACCATTCGCCGTTGTCGAGCATGTTGGCCAACATTCCCTGACTGGATTCTTCCAGCGCTGAAATGACGGCGGCGCGCAAAGCTGAAATCGATACCTCGCTAGGGGCTGGGGAGGGTTGATTCTGCTCTTCCGCAATCGCGATGGCAGTAGCCACTGCGGCTGCAGTCGCGATTGCCACCGATTTTGCCGCTGGATCTGAGACTGCTACAGCCCCTCCACCGTTCGACATCTCGAAGTTACGGCCCTTGCGGGCGCGGTCGGCGTCAAAAGGTGATGGAGCAGAGGGCTCGCGGGTGGATTCACCCGCCCGCGGCGCCGGGGACGCTGCGACCTTGGTTGGCGCAGATGAAGGACCCGGAGCCATCGCTCGCGGCGTCGCCTTTGACGGCATGGGCTGGCCGCTGAGCAACTGCTCCATCGGCAACAAACGCTGCGCGTGGACCATTTTCAAGATGCCGAGTTCGAGATGGAAGCGCTGTTCGCTCTTGTAGCCAAGCTCATCATGCGTGCGTAGAGCGATGTTCAGGAAGCGAGTGAGGTCTTCCTCGCTGAATTGTCCGGCCACGCGGCCGACCCGCGCGCGCTCATCGGAAGAAATCTGCAGCAGCGGCGAGTCTGCACCCGAGACCTTGGCCACCATCGCATTGCGCAAGAAGCGGACCAGCTGCCGCATGAAGTGCGTGGGACTTTGACCTTCGGTGACGAGCTTATCGATCATCTGCAGCACTTCTTGGCTGGAGTTGGCCGCGACTGAGTTCATCAGACGTTCTAAAACGTCTGATGAAACTGTGCCCACCAGACCGCGAACTGTCTCAGCACTCACGCCCGCGGATGCAGTAGTGCTGGCTAGAGCCTGGTCCATTATGGAGAGGGCATCGCGCATGGAACCGTCGCCGGCTTCAGCCAGCGCCGAGAGCGCCTCATCTTCCACCGGAATCTTTTCCTGCTTGGCTATGCTCCGTAGTTGACCGACGATGTCGTCAAACTTCACCGCATGAAAGCTGAAATGTTGGCAGCGCGACCGGATGGTCTGCGGAATGTCTTCGGGCTGCGTTGTCGCCATCATGAACACGATGTGTGCGGGCGGTTCTTCGAGCGTTTTTAGCAATGCGTTGAAGGCGGCGTCCGTGATCTGGTGGGCTTCGTCCAGGATGTAAATCTTGTATCGATCGCGCGCTGGCCGATAGCGGGCCGCCTCGCGCAACTCGCGGATCTCATCAATGCCACGGTTAGTGGCCGCGTCAATCTCGATCACGTCCACCGAACCGCCGGCGCGAATCTCGGTGCAGCTTTCGCATTCACCGCATGGCTCCGGCGTCGGGCGGTCCCCTTTACGGCAGTTCAAGGCCATGGCCAGGATGCGGGCAATGGTGGTCTTGCCGATCCCGCGGTGTCCGCTGAAGATGTAACCGTGGGCGATGCGCCGCTGCTCGATAGCGTTCTTGAGCGTGCGCGTGACGTGGTCCTGGCCGATGACGTCAGAAAAGCGCTGCGGACGGTACTTTCTCGCCAAGACCTGATAGCTCATAGGGAACCTTGATTATAAATGTTTGAGCGGTGGAAATCGCCGCATAAACAGCCGCTTCTCTCGCATGAGGTGCCGGCGCTATTTCCTGGGTCGTTGCTTGGCACTTGCATCCTGGGGCAGTTAGCAGTAGGCTTTAGCACTTCACGACCCTCATGGAACTTAAGGTAACAAAGCGGATGAACGATGGCATCCCTGTCATCGACTTGGTCGGGCGGCTGGTCTTCGGCGACGAGACCAAAGTGCTGCGTCTGCAGGTAAAAGAGATCATCGAACAGAAGCAGCCGAACATCGTGCTGAACCTCAGCGATCTGGCCTACGTGGACTCAGGCGGCATCGGCACGCTGGTTGGGCTCTATACTTCTGCGCGCGCGGCGGGGGGCGACTTGAAATTGGCTTGCCCGAATTCTCGCGTTCAGCACGTGCTGGAGATCACCCGGCTGATGACGATACTCTCAGTACATGAGAGCGAGGAACAGGCGATCGTCGACTTGCGCAAGAAGACCGCCGCAGTGAATTAACTACTTAGCGACGAGTTCTTCGTCTTTCTTCTTTTGCTTCTCGAGCTTAGCCAGCCTTTTCAATTCATCTTCACTGTACATGCTGCCTCGGCAATTTTTCGCGCCGCAGGTGCAGATACAGGGATCATCGTCACCGTCGTAGAGATTGTAGTCGTAGCAAAGCTCTTCGCCTGCTTTGATGTTCTCCGCGGCGATGATCCAGACGTGTCCGTCGATCTCATCTGTCTCGCAATTTGCGTCGCAGGAATGATTGATGAAGGCGGCGATGCCTGTGCCATCGATGATGTTCACGCCATCGTCTAGGCCGAAGAGATAGGTGTAGGGATAGCCTTCGTAGAGTTCGTCGGCACGCTCACGCGAGATACGTGGGCCGGTGTACTCAACGATGTGAGTACCTTTCTTGATGTCTTGAGTAGTGTAGACGCCGGCGGCGTGAATGTCAGATGAACGAACGATCAATCCCATGGACGGTTAGATGCTCTGAAGAAAATATTTGCCTACCGTTCGAGTATAGCGGTGATTTGCTGAAAGATGAAGGCGCGGGCGAACCCGCGCCTTCCTGTCGGATTTAAAGTTTCTATTCCGTCTGATTGAGCCAAGTCTCGTACGCTTTGAAGTTGTACGGGCGTCCGAGGAACCTGGCGATGAGTTCTCCTGCAGGGGCCGATGGTCCAGGTTCCAGAACATCCCTGCGGTACTTCATTGCGACGGCCGGATTCATGAGGCCGTCTTTTTGGAATTCCGTCAGCAGGTCTTTCGCGATGACCAAAGACCACATATATGTGTAATAGATGGCGGAGTAGCCGTTCAGGTGAGTGAACGCAGTCTGGAAGTGTGTGCCATCCACGTAGGGATACGGCGTGTACTTCTCGGTCACATATTTCGTCATCTGGTCGCTGTCTACATCTTTTGGATCGCGATCGTGCAAGTCCAGGCTTAGAGCCGCGAGCGACATCTGTCCGCGGACGCCGAGTCCTTTGCCGACTTGCAAAGAGCGCTTCAACTTCTTAACGAGGTCGGTCGGAATGACTTCGCCGGTCTGATAGTGCTTGGCGAAGAGCTGCAAGGTTGTGGGGTTCTCGGTCCACTCTTCGAACATCTGCGAAGGAGCTTCAATGAAGTCCCACTGATAGTTGTAGCTGGCATATTTCGGCTGCCCGGAGAACAGCGAGTGGATGGTGTGGCCGAACTCGTGGAAGAACGTGTTCACATCACGCTGTTCCATAAGTGCCGGACCTTGTGCGGGATCGGGGAAGTTACAGACCAGCGCGGTCTCCTGTAGCTCCGTGCCAGCGCGTCCTTGGGTAACGAAGAAGTTCGCCGCATGGCTGTACTTGTTGGCGCGCGGGAACATGTCGAGGTAAATACGGCCGAGCAGTTTCTGACCGTCCCACACGTCATAGGCTTCGACGCTCGGGTGCCAGACCTTCGCGTCAGTGGCCTTCTTGAACTGGATGCCGTACATCTTGCTGACGATGCCGAAAAGGCCATCCTTCACACGGGCGTATTCAAAGTAGGGGCGAACGGACTGCGAGTCGAACTGATATTTCGTATTGCGCAGCTTCTCGCTGTAGTAGCTGGAATCCCAGGGATTGATGCTGGTGGCTGAGGGATTATCTTGCCTCACGACTTCGAGCAGCTCCGCGTAGTCGGACTTCATGCGTGCGCCGGAGGCGTCGGTGATCTTCTGGATGAAGTCGGCTGCGTTCTTGCCGCTGCCGATCATTTTGTTCTCTGTGACGTAGTCGGCCCAGTTCTTGTAGCCGAGCAGCGTGGCGAGTTCGAAGCGCTTGTCGAGCAAGCTCTTCAGTACGGCAATGTTCTCTGGATACGCACGCTGATTGTAGGCGATGTAGAAACGATGACGCGCCTCTGAGCTCTTTGCATACTTCATGAAGGGGCCGTAGTTCGGATAAGTGGTTTCGAGCGTGACCTTGCCATTGGGACCGGCGGGGTGCGCTTTGATGAAGTCGGCGGGCAGGCCGTCGAGTTCCTCGGGCGTGAATGTAGCCTTGCGCATCCCGGAAGAGATGTTGCGGTCAAAGTCCTGGCCAATCTTGGTCAACTCGTCATTCAGTTGTTGGACTTTCGCGCGGGTGGCATCGTCACGGTCGACGCCGGAGCGGCGGAACTCGCTCAGTGTTTGCTTAACCAAATATTTAGTGGCTGGATCGACTTTCGAAATGTCGAGGCCGGCGATGGCGTCATACACTTCCCGATCGAGAGATATCTTGGTGCCGAGATTGGAAGCGTCCTGCTCGCACTTGCCGGCGGCATTGCGGAAGGCTTCATCGGGCTCGACTTCTTCGGCGAGGCCGGAGCGGTAGCCGGCATTAGTCAATGCGAGATTGGCGTCGTCGAGCGCTTTCAGGGCGGCCATGGTGTTTCGCGGCTTAGGCATGGCCTTGAGCTTGGCGATGGAGGCGTTAGCGGCATCGAGCTCAGTCTTGCAATAGGCGGTGAATTGGTCAGCGTTGCCCGCCATCAGCGCCCCGCCAGGAAACGAATGTGAACCCGTTTGAGCGAATGATGCGGAAGTGAGGACTGCGACCAGCGAGGCGGCGAAAAGCCGTTTCATCATGGGTAAACTCCGGGCGTTCGGTATACCTGGCTTGGGTGTGGGTATAGACGCGCTGAAATGAAAGGGGTTAGCGCGTCAAGGTATATACCCCTTAAAGATTATTCCCGGTATGCTGGAATCAACAACTTACGGATATACTTTCCCGCAAGTATTATATGTTTCAATAGGTTAAAGTATACCCATACCTGTTACTGAGTAGTAATCTTAAATAGCAATAAAGGCAATGTGTTAATTGAAGTTTATAGTTTGGGCTAATTTAGTGTCAAGTAACTTTTCGCATCGAGATGAATCAAAGCCATCAGTTCTGAAGGTGACGGTTAACACAGGTATCCTTCGGGCCAAAGAGCGGCTCAAAATGCCAAGCTTTCAGGAGGAGTAGATATGAAGAAAATTTTGCTGTTGTGCGTGGCGATGTTGTTGACTGCGTGCACAGCGCCGGCACGAACTTTGCCGGATCCGGTGCAGGATGAGCCTTTGGCGAAGACGGCGGGGCAACAGACTGTTGTCTTCGCCGGCGGATGTTTCTGGGGAGTGCAGGCGGTGTTTGAGCACGTACGGGGGGTTAAGTCGGCAACGGCCGGTTACACCGGCGGCGCGGCGAACACGGCCCAGTATGAACGAGTGAGTGACGGCAATACCGGACATGCCGAGTCAGTGCAGGTGGTGTATGACCCATCTCAGGTGACGTTTGGGCAATTGTTGAAGATTTTTTTCTCTGTCGTGCATGATCCAACGGAGCTGAACCGGCAGGGGCCGGATGAGGGTTCGCAGTATCGGTCCGCGATCTTCTATCGCACTGACGAACAGAAGCGTCTGGCCGATGCATACATCGAGCAGTTGACGGCCGCGAAAGTGTTTCGGCGGAAGATCGTGACTGAGGTGACGGGCGGTAAACAGTTCTATGCGGCGGAGGGATATCACCAACATTATCTGATGAAGCATCCGGACCAGCCCTATATCGTGATCAATGACATTCCCAAGGTGCGGGCGTTGCAGCGGGATTTCCCGAAGTTGTGGGTGGGGAACCCGATCTAGTGGCTAGTGAAAACCCGACACAGAGAACAGAGGTACAGAGGCTTGGTT
>JAICWB010000177.1 GCA_025935035.1 Terriglobales bacterium | reverse complement strand
TGTCCCTTCTGCTGACATTATCATTTCTCCGCATGTGGCAGGCACGAGCCTGTTTCCGATAACTCAGTGGCCGTTGCCAATATTCATTTACAGAATATTGCGCCCGGATTGTTTGCTTGAGGGCCACCTCGCGGCAAGCGACATAAGCTTAGTAGCCTGGGCTGAGTTGTACGAGTCATTTGAATCTGCGAAAGCAATTGCTGAAAGAAAGAGAGTTCAGGTAGATTTACCGACAAAGTCGACAGGCCTGTTTGGCTGGCTCACAAATCGCAAACACTGAATCGAGCTTTCACCTGTTCTGCGATTTCTGTGCTTGCTAAAAGTATCCTTCGCATTTAGTGGCTCCATCGCGTGAAGGCAAATTTGAGACAGCGGAAGCATCCAACTTCAATCGAATTCAATTGCCCTCAACGAGCAGCCCGGAACGCTTTCATCATTAAGCAATTACGAACCTCCAAAATCCATAGATTTCAATAACGCATGGAATCTGGTTCGGGACTAGGGGGTCGGAGGTTCAAATCCTCTCGCCCCGACCATTCAAATCAAGCAAATAAATTCGAGTCTTGCGATGTGATGTGAATCCCGCTGATCAGCGTCAGCGAGGCCGTTCCTTTGCTGAGGCCTCTGACCCAGCCGGTTCCCGAAAGGGCTTTACAGGAATGCGTTCATAACGCACTTCCAGCACCGTCAGCGATGTTGTTCCGCCCGGAAGTTGAAGCACTACGCTGTCACCAGCGGCCGATTTCATCAAAGCACGCCCCAGAGGTGACACCCAACTGATGTGGTTGCGTTCGAGATCAACCTCGTCCGTACCCACGATGCTCACCACGCGTTCCTGGCCTGCGGCGTTTTCATAGCGAACAGTTGCTCCAAAAAATGCTCTCGCCGCCGCCTGACCCGCTCTCGGAGTTTCCGGGTCCACCACTTCCGCGGCTTCGATCCGCTTGGTGAGAAAGCGAATGCGTCCATCGATCTGCCTTAGCCGCCGCTTGCCGTACTGGTAGTCGGCATTTTCACTGCGATCACCGTTGCTGGCAGCCCACGCCACCACCTCGGTCACCGCGGGACGCTCTCTGGTGAGCAGAAACTGGTGCTCATCTTTGAGACGTTGTAGCCCGCCCGGCGTTATGTAGTTCTTGACTCGCGTCGCCGGCTCGTCCGCTTGGGGCTTTCTGGTAAATCCCTTACGCATCTCATCATCCTAGGTCGATTCTCAAATAAATCAATGCCCCACATTTGCCGCTCAAGAGCAGACCTCGCGCGACAGGGTGGGGCATTACCGGCATAAGACGCTGCGAAAAAGCGGGCGCCATCCACAAAAGTGAACCGCTAAATCGAGAACCGCGGATCGCCTTCAAGTATCTCGGTCGTAAGCTTCGGGCTCTCGCCCTTCCTCCACAACGCCGAGCGGAACTGCGCGCGATACAGTATCGGGCCGCCGTCTTCTGTCGTAGCTCGCTCGATAGGACGCGGGATGCACACGAATTGTGTCTCAAGGTTGTTGGGTGTTGCATGCACGACCGCGTATCCGTGTCCGCCTGCATCCACAAATTTAAGATGCGGCGACATGTCTTTGTTGCTTAGCTGACGCGCTTTTTCTATGTCACCCGTCTTGACGTATTCAAGGCAACTTCGCACGCCGTGGCGCAGCAACATATTCACCGTAGGTTGCGGTTTGCCATCACTCGACGCCTGGCCCACGAATAGGTCCCGCAGCTTCGAATCTTTAGGGAAGTTATGCTCATTGGCTTCCGCAGCGCCGGGTGCTGAGATCGAGCCCACAACAAACGCCACACCCACAGGCTCGAATTTCTTCGGCGGAAGCTTGTCGGCGGAGAGGCCCGCCCAAAACGCATGCCGATCGCCTGCCACAGTGGCAAAACCTGTGATGCCTGTCTTGCGAACATGATCGTAGATCTCGCCCAGTTCGTGTGTGGCCCCACTCATGTCGAAACCGCCGATAGTGGCATAGCCTTCTCCCGGCCACTTCTTGATCAGCTCGGCCGGCAGGTTCTGGGGATCAGTCCGTTCTTGAAGTGTTGCGGTCGTGCTTCCCCATATCTTCCACACAGCTTTCGACCGGGCTAGCGCGTCGAAGAACCAGGCCTTCTGCTCTTGACCGAGGACCGTCTGCGGAGGCGCATTGCGCCGGTAGTTAGGGATAGTGGCGCCATAGGTGATGGTGTCAGGCGGCTTTCCACCGTTGTAGGCACGGCCACCATCGAGCATGTCCATGACCTCTTCCGGAGCGAACTGCGAATAGTCTTTGTCGTCGAGCTTGCTTGCGTCAGGATGGCCGGCCGGATCTTCTGACCGATAGCTGCGCTCGTCCGTGATCATCAGCTCAACATTTTTTCCCCAACGAAGAGAACGATATCCTTTCAGACTGTTAATGGCGGCAAGGTTATTAGGTTCCTGTCCAAGTCCATGGTCGTCGAACGTCGTGACGGGCGTGTCCACTACGTGCGGAGGATTGAAACTTTCCAGCGAAGGGCCGCTGGGCTTTGCCATTCTGGCGGGCTGGAATTCGAAGAACGCCTGGTTGGCCGCAACTTTACGCGTCTGTGCGGGTCGCGTCTTGCCGCCAAAAACCTGGAAGCCTTGCCACCCCTGCCAACTGTACTCATGGTTGTCCCACATAGGCACGAAAGGAAAGCGCGCACGCGCATCCTGAAGATCGGGGTCGTGAAGATAACTTTTGTAGATCGCGCGGTAGTCATCCACCGTGGTTGGGATATGGAACGTGCCGATCTTTTCGCCATGCTCATAGCGCACGATGTCTCGCACCAGCCGGTCGTAGTACATCTTCCTGTCTTCGGGATACCAGACCAATTCGTAAATAAAGTCACCTAGGTGCAGAACAAACCCCAAGCGTTCATTTTCAGGGGCTTTTTCATCTTCGAAGATCATTCGGCGGTATGCATTCTGCGCGCCGAAATTGGCGTTCTGGCAACTCACGAATGCGAAGCGTACTGCGCGCGGGTCATTCTCAGCAGGAGCGGTGATAGTCCGTCCCACCCGGCTGCCATTACCGTCCGCATCGGTGAAGCGGTACCAATAAACCGTCGCCGGTTTCAAGCCGCCAACCAGGACGCGGCAGGTCCAGTCCGCCGCTTCAGACAATGGGACAGATTGTTCCGCCACAACGTGCCTAAAATCCGGGTCGAGCGCAACTTCCACTGTTAGCTTTGACGCCGGTGCGCTGCCCGGAGCGCGACGCGTCCAAAGCAGAACACTATGACTGTCAGGGTCACCCGAAGCAACGCCCTCCGGATAGAACTCGCGGCGCTCGCGCCAACGGCTTGACGAAGGTTTCGGTAAGGCGTGTCCCCAAGCGGCGGAAGCTCCGAGGAGAGCTGCCATTTCAATAAATTTACGGCGGCTTATCGTCATGATGTTTAGTCCTAGGTGTGGTTTGAAAAGCGACAGTGACGGACCGGATGAGTGACTCTCAATGCCAGATTTCGTGAGCGCCCTTGCACCAGATGATGGCAGGGAAGCTGTAGTGTCCGAGTCGTTCTCTGAGCGCAACAAATTTCGTCACGCTCACCGAATCCAGCCGGCCTGAGTCATAATCTTCACAGTGATTGACCCGACCATCTTCTGGCCCGGCATTCTCGGCTTAGGATTTCTAACCGCCGGGCTGGTCTCTTACCGCAAGGAATTGGTTGCGTCCCATGAGCGCCGCATCTTCTCGCTCGCCGTCTTTGGTCCCACGTTCATCGCTGCCTCGCTCGCCGCCTTCGCCGGAGAGCACTTCACTATCGCAAAACAAATGACCGGCCTCGTCCCGAGATGGATGCCGGCGCCGCTGTTCGTTGTGTACTTCGTCGGCGTGGCCCACGTCTGCGCGAGCTTGAGTCTTGTGGTCAAGAGATGCGTGAAGTGGGCGGGCCTCGGAATCGCTCTCATGTTTGCGCTGTTCGTGTTGACCCTCTTTCTTCCCAGCGCCATCAGGAATCCGCATGTTCGTATCGTTTGGATATTCCCGCTGCGTGAAGGCACCTATTGCATGGGCGGCATTGCACTGTTTGCGATTGCGATCAAGAAGCGACTGCCCAACCTCGCGCGCCGGCTTGCTACACTCACTGGACTTTGGGCGTCGCTGGCGCTCGTCTATTTCGGCACCCAGAACATTCTCTTTCCGCAGTTCACGCCCGGCGTGCCGGATGCGCGTCCCACATGGCCCTGGGTTCCAATCCCGCACGCACTCGCATGCGTCGTCGGCACTCTGTTGATCATATTCGGAGGCGCAGCGCTAGCCAGAAAGTATTCAGCTAACGCCATCAGCTCAGCGGGGCTGCTGATGCTGGCGCTCACTCTCGGAATATTCCTGCCGGAATTCTTTATCGCCAAGACTACGGCGCTGAAACTGGAAGCCATCAACTTCATCTTTGATACGTTGCTTTACGGCGGAATGCTTTTCGTCATCTCAAACGCCCAAGAAGCCCGCGCTTGACCAGTGGCTGGCCAGAGCTGGTGAAGGCGCATTTTCGTAGCTGTGGAAAGTGCAAGACGGGGGATCGGTTACTGACCCGCAGCAACGGTTTTCAGCGGTAACTTCTGTCGAATCTTTTTTGCATCTCCAGATGAGCTGGCGCAATCTTGATACTGCATGTCAGTCTCACAAAAAGAAAAGGCTCTCGCCTTCCAGAAGCTCCATCACTCATCCGGCATCTTTGTTATCCCCAACCCGTGGGACCCCATCTCCGCGCGGATTCTTGCCGGCTCAGGATTTAAAGCGCTTGCCACGTCCAGCTCGGCGGCCGCGGCAACAGTCGGCAAAAAGGACGGTGAACTCACGCGAGAAGAGGCCATTGCTCACGCGCGCATCATAGTCCAGTCAGTAGAGATTCCTGTCTCGGCGGATCTCGAAAACGGTTTCGCAGATTCGCCCGCATCCGTGGCAGAGACGGTGCGCCTCGCCGCGGACGCCGGTCTCGCCGGCTGCACCATCGAAGACGCCACGCGCGACGACGCGAACCCACTTTACGATTTCAATCTCGCCGTCGAACGTATCGCAGCCGCATCGGAAGCCGCGCGTAAATTGCCATTCCCATTCATGCTTACCGCTCGTGCCCATCACCTGCTTTACGAACCGGGCGCGGTCGATGAGGCCATTCGCCGCCTGCGGGCGTATGAGAAAGCCGGCGCCGACGTCCTGTTCGCTCCCGGACTCGCTGACATCCCATCTGTCCGCACTGTCTGCTCTGCGATCAGCAAACCCTTCAACTTCATGGCGGGAATACCTGGAAAGTCATTTTCCTTGCACGAACTGGCAAACGCTGGAGTAAAGCGGGTGAGTACGGCCACGGCGCCTTATCGCGCAGCCATGTCCGGTCTGCTTGACGCCATTGCGGAGATCAACCGCAAAGGTACTTTCACGTTCATCGATCGGATCACCGCCACCGCTGATTTGAACAAACTGATGGGCATCTGAGTCAGCGAACGGGCTACTTCGTCAGCATCGCCGGCCAATTGCTTATCAGCGTAAGAGGCGCAGTGCTTTCATCCGGTGCGCTGCTGATTAAGAAGCGTCCATCTTTCGAGATCTGGTAGACGGCATCAAAGTTTCGTGGATGCGCGCGAAACAAAGTGACGGGGATTCCGAACTTAGGCTCACCGGCCGCGGCTGAGAACGTGACCGAGGTGATCATGTTGTCTGCCGCAAAGTAATAAAGTTCTTTACCGTCGCGGCCCCACAATGGCTGATTGCCGCCCGCGGTGGAGACCTGAAATTTACGTCCACCACCGGGGAAAGGTGTCACGTACACCTCGTAATGACCTGATTCGTCTGAGGCGAATGCGAGCCACCGGCCGTCCGGCGAGAAACGCGCTGACAATTCATTGAACGGCGTATTCAGGAACGGTGTCATCTTCTTGTCTGCCAGAGAGAAAATGCTTACGTCGTTCTTCGTGTCTCTTGTATTAGTCACAACGGCCACATTGCGGCCGTCGGCTGACCAGTCCGTTGGAACGAGTCCCTCCGGGTCGCTTGCCAGAAGTTCCGGAGCAGAATCATTCAGCACCTGCTTGCGGTAGAGGCTAAGCTTTTGGCCGCCCTTGCTGGA